>JBQCEI010001171.1:0-3051 GCA_051960375.1 Aureliella sp.
CTGCCGGTCGGTCAGTATCGCGAAAAGGACAAGCTGTATCCGATCCTCGCTCGCAACGTACAGGCCGAGCGCGAGCAGTTTCCTGGACAAATCGATACGCTGCAAGTTCATCCGACGGCCTCGAAGCAAACCGTGCCTCTCTCGCAAGCGGTCGATTCGGTCGACGTGATGTGGGAAGAGGGAGAAATCTGGCGATTCAATCGACGCCGCACGATCACCGTCCAGGCTCGAACGCACGACGGAGTGCCGGCATCGCGACTGCGCGCCGACATGTTGCCGAAGGTCGAAGCCCTCGCGGCCGAACTGCCACCGGGCTATCGCCTGGAGTGGGGCGGTGAATACGAAGACTCGCGCGATTCGCAAGCCTCGCTCGTGCCGGGCATGGTCCCAGCGGGATTGATCATGGCTTTGACCCTGGTCGCACTGTTCAACTCGTTCCGCCCGCCGCTGATCATCGTCGCCGTCGTCCCCTTTGCCCTGATCGGCGTCACGATCGGCTTGCTGGTCATGGGACAGCCGCTCGGCTTCGTGGCCTTGCTGGGAGTGATGAGCCTCTCGGGAATGATGATCAAGAACGCGATCGTGCTGCTGGACGAGATCAATTCGCTTAAGGCGCAGGGCAAGAGCGAGTACGACGCGGTGATCCTATCGGCTCTGTCGCGTTTGCGACCGGTCGGCTTAGCGGCCGGCACGACGGTGCTGGGCGTCATTCCGCTGCTGCAAGACGTTTTCTGGGTCGCCATGGCGGTCGCGATCATGTTCGGGCTGGCGCTCGGCGCATTTTTGACGATGTTCTGCGTTCCGGTGCTGTACGCCATTCTGTACCGCGTCCCCTCTCCAACGACAGCCGCCGCTGCGCGTGGCTCGGAGTCTGCACCATGACGGCATCTTTCGCACTGACCTACGGATCGGCGAGCTTCGCACAGCATTTGATTCGCTACACGCACGTGCTGTCGATCGTCGGCGACATTCTGACCGTTCGTGCGCCGGGCGTCGGCTTGGGCGACTTGGCGATTGTCGAAAATTGGGACGGCGAGCAATCGCTGGCTCAGACCGTTCAAGTTCGACACGATGAAGCATCACTGCAAGTCTTTACCGGCGGCAAAGGGCTCTCCACTGCCGCCAAGGTGCGGTTCCTCGGCCATCCGATGCGCGTGGCTTACTCTGGCAATATCCTCGGCCGGATCTTCAGTGGCTCGGGCGAGCCGATCGATGGCGGGCCGCGGCTCGACGCCGATCCCCACCTCAATATCGGAGGCCCGTCGGTCAATCCGACCACGCGGACGATCCCCCAGAAGATGATCGAAACCAAGATCCCGATGATCGACGTCTTCAATTGTTTGGTCGAGAGCCAAAAGATCCCGATCTTTTCGATCGCCGGCGAACCCTACAACCAGCTCTTGGCTCGAGTCGGCATTCAGGCTGATGCCGAAGTGATCGTCTTTGCCGGGTTGGGATTAACGTTCGATGATTATCACTTCTTCCGGACGCGGTTTGAAGACGAAGGCGTGTTCCCGCGCACCGTCATGTTCGTCAATCAAGCGTCCGATCCGATCGTCGAGCGCATTCTGGCACCCGACATGGCTCTGAAAGTGGCCGAGCGATTCGCAGTCGACGAGTCCAAGCGCGTGCTCGTGCTGATGACCGACATGACCGGCTACGCCGACGCGCTGAAAGAAATCGGCATCTCGATGGAACGCGTGCCTTCCAATCGCGGCTACATGGGTGACCTGTACAGCCAACTGGCCATGCGCTACGAACGAGCGTGCAACTATCGCGGCGCAGGTTCGGTAACGATTCTCACCGTCACCACGATGCCCGGCAACGATGTTACGCATCCGGTCCCCGACAACACCGGTTACATCACTGAAGGCCAGTTCTACTTGCACGACGGCGCGATCGATCCCTTTGGTTCGCTCTCGCGTTTGAAACAGCAGGTGATCGGCAAGGTCACGCGCGAAGATCACGGCCAGATCATGAACACCATGATTCGCTTTTACTCGGGTGCCCGCGAAGCGCAGAAGAAACAAGCGATGGCGTTCGACCTGTCTGCCTTCGACGAAAAACTGCTGCGTTTCGGGACGCTCTTTCGCGAGCGCTTCATGGATATCAACGTCGCGCTGCCGCTCAATGAAGCGCTCGATTTGTGCTGGCGAACGCTGGCCGAATGTTTCGAGCCGCAGGAGCTGCTGATGAAAGCGGCGCTCGTCGAAAAGTATTTTCCCAAAGATGTGCAGCGCGGCGAAACCGCCGGCGCGCAGCGCTGAAAGCCTCAGGCCATGAACGTAGCGCTCAACAAAAGTTCGCTCAAGCAACAACGCGATCAGCTCGGGCTTTTTCGCAAGTTTTTGCCGTCGCTCGATCTCAAGCGCCAGCAGCTGCTCTCGGCGCTTAAAGAGGCTCGCATCAGTCTCGAGAAGATTGAAGCGGATATACGAGCGGTCGACGCTTCGCTTGCCCAGCTGTATCCGCTGTTGGGCGGCGCGACGCTGGCGACGCGTGATCTCTCGCAGCTTCTCCAGGTCAAAGCGATTCGAATCGACCAGGAGAACCTAGCCGGAGTGCAACTGCCGGCGCTCCGCGAGGTGGAGTTTACCGTAGCCCCTTACTCGACGCTGGCCACTCCGTTTTGGATCGATCAGTTTGTCGAAGCGTTGCGGCGGATGGCCCAGCTGAGAGTGCGGTACCGGGTGCATCAGCGGCGCGTCGAGCAGCTCGAGACAGCCGGCCGCCGCGTCACCCAGCGCGTCAACCTATTTGAAAAGGTGCTCATCCCGCAATCGCTCGAGAACATCGCTCGCATCCAGATTTTTCTGGCCGATCAAGAACGCTCGGCCGTGGTCCGTTCCAAGATCGCCAAGAGCAAACGTTGATTACCTGCAACGCCACGGTGCATCTCATGTAACCCCACGCGTAAGTGAGGGACGAACCTGCCACGGAGCCCAATAAACCATGCTTCGGAAGACCCCTCACCCCCGCCCCCTCGCCCCGAAGCGGGGCGAGGGGAGAGAAGAATTTTATTGGGCGAGCGCAACACACTTCTTCGCTCCC
>JBQCEI010001172.1:0-2371 GCA_051960375.1 Aureliella sp.
GAGTTGCCCTTGTCGTTGATCTTGATCTCGGCGCGGTAGCGGAAGTTTTTATACGGTCCCGACGTGTTGACCAGCATCGAAGCCTGGCCCGAGCCCTGGATTGCCCCGTCTTTGACTTCCCACTTGCTGTCCTCTTTGCCAACCTTCTCCCAGCCGTCGAGCGACTTGCCGTCGAACAGCGAAGTCCACTTGCCCTCCTGAGCACAGGACGTCGAGCCAGCCAGCACAACCAACGCTAAAGCGAGACCAGAAAACAGACGCGGCATGGAGTTCGGCATGATTGCTTTCCAAGTTGGGGGATACGGTATGGGATTAGGTTGCAAGTACGAAGTATAGCTAAAGCCGCGGACATCGCGGAATTGGGCAAAGCTCCTCCCATGCTCGTTTTAACCGCGGAGACGCGGAGAGCGCGGAGAAGTCTCCGCGGTTAAAAATCCGTATGGGGATGTGCAAACCGCTGCAGCCTCTCGCGAACCGACGGCGATGCGAGCAATGGAAAAAACAGCTCGCGTTCGGCGCGAAAGCCCGCCCCGCGCGATTGCGCGATGCCCGCCGCGACGGCTTGAATGATCGCTTGCTGGGCCGGAGAGAACGCGCCGGAGTGCGTCCGCTGCCACTCGGCCCACTGCTCAGCAGTCGCCGAACCAACGATCGGAGCCGACGCCCCTTCGCCAAGCGACCGCAAGAATCGCGTCAGCACTTCTTCCGAATCTTCACCGATCGCATCGACCAGGCCTATCTCCAAAGCCGCTTGGGCATCGACCGGCTCGCCGCTGAGCAACATCTGCATGCCGGCTTCGAGACCGACCGTTTCGATCAACCGCTGAGTGCCACCCCAGCCCGGCATGAGGCCGAGCTTGGCCTCGGGCATGCCGAGCTGCGTCTGCGGAGTGTCGCGGAGGGCGCGGTAGCGGCAAGCGAGGGCCAGTTCCAGTCCCCCGCCGAGGCATGCTCCTTCAATAAGCGCCACCGTGTTGCGGCCGAAGCGCTCGAGCTCTTCGCAGAACGCTTGGCCGTAGCCCATGAAGGCCTGAATCTCCTCGTCGCTTTCGATCGCCAGAATGCGCCGCAGATCGGCGCCGACGACAAAGCCCTTCGCCTTCGCACTCCGCAGCACGACCGGCAGCGAAGTGCCGCTACGAGCGACTTCAGCGAGCGCTTGCCGCAGCTCGTCAAAGACTGGCTCGGATAATACGTTGAGCGATCGCCCCGCGACGTCGATCCAAACAGTCACGCGATCCGGTCGGCTAGTGTCGAGCCTGAGATGGTTCACGCGCAGGTCCTCGCTCGTCGATGGGCATCCAAGGGCGTGCGGCGGGACCGATGTACTCGGCAGCCGGGCGAATCAAACGATTGTCGGCTCGCTGCTCGAAGATATGCGCCGCCCAGCCCGAAATGCGAGACAGAACAAACAGCGGAGTGAACATTGCGGTGGGAATGCCGAGGCAACGAAACGCCGAAGCGCTGTAGAAGTCGAGATTGGGAAACATTTTCTTCTCGCGCCGCATGACGCTCTCGATTCGCTCCGAGACCGGATAGAGCCGCCGGTCGCTGCCGGCATCGCACAGTCGCTTGGCCCACACCTGAATGATATCCGAGCGAGGATCGCGCTTCTTATAAACGCGATGCCCGAACCCCATGATCTTCTCTTTGCGACCGAGCATCTCGAGCAAGCCCGCTTCGGCGGAATCGGCATCGGCAAAGCGGTCGATCAGCTCCATCGCCGCTTCGTTGGCTCCGCCATGCAGCGGCCCGCGCAGCGCACCGATCGCGGCGGTGATCGCGGAATAAAAATCGGACAACGTCGAAGCGACGATGCGAGCGGTAAAGGTCGACGCGTTGAACTCGTGTTCGGCATAGAGCACGAGCGCAACATCCATCGCTCGTCGATGCTCTTCCGAAGCGGGCTTGCCGTGCAGCAACTGCAGAAAATGAGCTGCGATGGAAGGAGCATCGGTCGCGACGTCGATCCGCCGGCCCGAAGTGTGGAAGTGATGCCAGTAGAGCAACACCGAAGGCATACAGGCCAGCAACCGCTCGGCGACTCGATTCTGCTCAGCAAAGCTCCCTTCGGGCTCTAGCGAACCGAGCACCGAACAACCGGTTCGCAAAACGTCCATCGGATGCGAGCTTGCCGGCAATTGCTCGAGCACCGTCTTGAGCGGCCCGGGCAACGAGCGCTGGCCGGCCAGCCGACTTTGAAAACTGCTGAGCTCGCTCGCCGCGGGCAGCTCGCCATAGAGCAGCAAATAAGCCACTTCTTCCAAGCCGGCCTGAGCCGCCAAGTCTTCGATCGAGTAGCCGCGATAGGTCAGCCCAACCCCGTCGACGCCGACCGTGCTCAGACGCGTTTGTCCAGCGACGATTCCTT
>JBQCEI010001173.1:0-9886 GCA_051960375.1 Aureliella sp.
TTTATGTTTTATATTTGTTTTTAAAAAATTTTTGGTTTTGTTTTTTTTTTTTTTTTTACTCTTAAATAGCTTTGTGCCTATTAAATTTTTTAATAAGAATAAACTGGAAAACCAAGGCCCACACCGAAGAATGCGCCACTTCAAAAAATCAGGGCTTCACAGTCAGCCACAACTCGGTGACTTGCGAATCGGTCCCGAAGCCAGCTGTGCGCCGGAACGCAGGTTCCGATTCACGCGTCGCGATGATGCGCACCGGCCCGCTGAAGGACGCTTTGCCGGTGAGCTTCAGCTTGACCGCTTTGGCCGTAGCGCCGTCTTTCTCCGAGACGACCACCGGGCACTCGACCGATTCGGGAAGGCCCTCGACCGCGACGCGCACAGGCTCGGTGAAACCATCCTGGCGGTCGATCGTGACTTCGATCTCCAGCGGCTGGCCCGCTTTGGCCTGGAAGTGATCGGCTTTAACCGACAGCCGGACGTCGCTCGTCACCGGAGCCACATCGACACGATAAAACCATGCGGGGCCCCCTGCTCCATAGACGTCGCTCACTTCGAGCGCGTACTGGCCGTCGGCCGGCGCTTGCCAGACCAGCCGCGGGTCGGGCTTCCGAGCCGTATCATCTTCGCGCGATAGTGCATCTGCTTTGTCGCCGAATATCTTTAAAACGCCGTCGAGCGGATAGCCCAGCTCGCGACTGTGCAATTCGAAACGCAGCTTGGTTCCCTTTTTCGCCGTGAACTGATAGCGATCGGCTTCGTGAGGTTCGGCAAGACTGCCCGTGATCGAAGCCGGGACCGGCACGCTCTGCACGGTTCCGTTGGCCGCCTTGGGCTGCTCGATAAGCAGCGGCACATCGAGTACGTCGAGCTGCAGAGCATTGCTGAGGCCATCGGCAGCGACAGGCCAGGTCTTGCGATCAGTGACTGCGGGAACGTTCAAGCTGGCGACCGCTTCAGGAATGCCGACGCCGAGCAGCTCGAGTTTCGTTTCCGCGGTGCTCGAGACGGCCAGCGGCCTGGTCGCCTGCACCCAGCCGCCGTGGGCCAGCGTCAGCCGGTAGACGAAGTTATCTCCCCCCGCAAAGCCAATGGTGCTGTCGGGCGTCTCGGGGAAACCGAAGACGCGCACGTAGTACCGCCCCGCGCGCTTGGCGGTGTAGATGATCCGTGGATCGAGCCCGACAGAGTCGAGGTTTTGAGCCAGCACCGTGCCGCGGCTGCTGACGATTTGCAGCGTCGCATCGACTGGCGAACCGAGCACCTGCTGAGCATCGACGGCGGCGACAAGCGTCTGCCCCTCTTTGAGATCGACCGCATAAGAGTCGACTTCCGAGCGTTTGGCGAGCACGCCGTTGATGAGCTTGGGAAGCTCTTCGACGAGTTGTGACTTGTCGAGCGATTCGGCCTGCGCCGGCTCGGTCATTTCGGGGACCGTGCCGACGACAAACCGCTGGGCATCGGTCGCGTTGTCGGCATCATAGAATCGCACGTGATGAACGCCGGCTGAGACGCCGGCTTCGACCGTCACGCGGAACTTGCCTTTGTCCTTTTGCGGTTCCCATTTGATTCCCGGATCGTCGCTCCAGACCTGGACCGGCCACTTGGGCGCCTCGCCGAGCGCAGCCACGTCGACGGTGCTGCCGCGCTGGGCGCCGGCCGGAAACAAACGGCGCAGCGCCGGCCCGTCGGCGTGCGCAGACGAGCCGAGGTTCAACGCAAGGAGCGCAATGGTGGCTGCCCGCGGCAGCGAGCGGAAGATGTGTCGGCTTGGCAAGGGACGGCCTTTTCGCAGCTCTCGAATTTTAGTTTGCTTTGTGTGCCACTGGCCTTAGCCAGTGTCTTCCCGTCGAAGTTTAAGGCTGACAAGAATCGCGGCCCGTTCCAATGCCAGAGAATGGTCGCTGGAAGAAATGCTCCCTCAGACTTTACTCGGACTTAGAGTACTAGTCCTTTTGTGTGCCTTCACACTTCGAAATGAAGACACTGGCTAAGGCCAGTGGCACACGAATCCCAAGGTGAGCCTTTAGCCCATCAGCTCGGTGATGGGCGTCGGGTCGCTGACCAGGTGCACCGGGCGGCCGTCGGGCGTGTAGTAATGCTTGTTTGGATCGATGCCCATCTTCATATAGACGGTCGATACGAAGTTTTCAGGCGACAGCACGCGTTCGACGGCCGAATGACCTTGGCGGTCGGTCGCACCGATGACTTGTCCGCCCGGCGTTCCGCCACCAGCGAACAGAATCGACATCGCGTTGGCCCAGTGATCGCGGCCAGCTTTGGTCTGTCCCGACAGAGTGCTGATCTTTGGCGTGCGTCCGAATTCGCCCAGAGCGATGACCATCGTCGACTCGAGCAGCCCGCGCTGGTCGAGGTCGTTGATCAGCGTCGCCACGGTCTGGTCCCAGCTCGGCAGCCGCTTGGTCAAAGCGCCGAAGAGATCGGAGTGATGGTCCCAGCCGCCATCGTAGAGCGTAACGAACGGCACGCCGGCTTCGATCAAGCGGCGAGCCAGCAGCGCTCGCTGGCCGAAGCCATTGCGGCCATAAGCCTCGCGGACCGAGTCGGGTTCGCTCTGAATATCAAACGCCTTCTGGGCTTCGGGCGTGGTGATCAGGTCGTAGCCCTGCTGATAGTATTCGTCGATCGTGCGGACCGGGTCGCCCGCAGCCGGATCGTCGATGCGCGGCAAGCGGTCGACCAGCTTGCGCATTTGCTGACGCTGCTGGAAACGATCTTCTTGCAAGCCGCGCGGCAAGGCGACGTCGCGCACGCGGAAGTCCTTGCCGTTCGGATCGTCGGAAACCACGAACGGCGCGTACTTGGCACCGAGGAAATTCGGGCCGCCCGAGCGCGACATGCTGGGCATCGAGAAGTAAGCGGGCAAGCCGTGCGGCGCGGTGCGCTCGTGGGCGGCGACCGAGCCCATGCTGGGATGGAAACTGACGAACGCGCCGCAGCCGACCGGAATGCGCGGCGGAGCGCCGGTCATCATGTAGTGGTTGCCCGCGCCGTGATTGCCTTGGTTGTGGCAGACCGAGCGAATGATCGCATACTTGTCGGCGATCGAAGCCAGCTTGGGCAGGTGTTCGCAGATCTGAATCCCGTCCACGTTGGTCGAGATCGGGCGGAACTCGCCGCGGATTTCCACCGGCGCATTCGGCTTGGGGTCGAACGTTTCAAAGTGCGTCGGACCGCCGTCCATCCAAATCAAAATGCAGCTGGCCGGACGCTTTGTCCCTTCAGCCGCGTGCGTCTGCCGCGACAGGCGAAACAGGTCCAGGAAGCTGCCACCGGCCAAGCCGCCGACGCCCAGGCGGATGGCCGAACGGCGGTTGAAGACGGGGCGCAGCAGATCGAGCGTGGCGGGGTGAGCGGCGGGAGCCATGAGCAAACCTCAAAGCAAAGGTGGGAGGGGTGTGCTTAGTCTTGGTAGAAAAACTCTGGCGAATTGATCAGCGACCACAACACATCCTCGATCCATTGTCGGCGAGCCGGGTTGGGTTGTGCAGTCGAACTGAGCAAAGCCTGCATTTCATCGGCGGTCGGCCGCCGACTGTAACAGGCGAGATACAATTCCTCGACGACCTGCTCGAGCGGCAGTTCGCTGGCGGCCAGCCGCGCGACGCGGCCGCTGTCGCTGGTCAATTTACTCTGTAGCTGGCTGGCATTCATCAGGTGCAACGCCTGGACCATGCTCGAATCGGGCAGCCGTTCGCACGGCGGATCCTGATTGGGATCGGGTCGGCCGAACGCATCGAGCAAGTCCGACTTGGCGCGGAAGGTCCACAGCTGCATGGCCCGCGAGCCGGGTGCGGCCCCGTCGAAGCGATCGGGCACTTCGGTGATGTCGGACAAGGCATCGGCCAGCACTTCAGCTCGCATGCGGCGGCGATAGTGGCGTGAGAAGTTGCGCAGGTCCGAGGCGTTCGTCTCGTTGGGAAGCGACGCGAGCGCGTAGACGTTCGAGAGCATGATCGTCTTGATGAACTTCTTTTGATCGAATTCCAGCCGGCGGTATTCGTTGGCTAGCGCATCGAGCAGCTCGGGGTTGCTCGGCGGATTGGTCGCGCGCATGTCGTCGACCGGATCGACCAGCCCTTTGCCGAACAGTTCATTCCAAATGCGATTGGCCGCCACGCGGGCAAAGTACGGATTCTCGGGAGCAGTCAGCCAGTCGACCAGCGCGACGCGCGGGTCGTCGCCTTCGTCGACCTTGGCGACTTCGCCGAGCAGAGCCTTCGGCGGCAGCACGGCCTTGGTCAGCGGATGCCGCACTTCGCCCTTTTTCGAGACCAGCACCATCTCTTCGCCGCCGGAGATTGGCGGGGACAGCCCGGTGCCTTTGTAGCCGACGTTGGCGAAGTACGCCCCGAAGCTATAGAAGTCCGCTTGGCTGTAAACTTCGAACGGATGCTGATGGCACTTGGCGCATTCGAGCCGCACGCCGAGGAAGAGCTGGCTGACGATCGTGGTCAATTCTTCCGGGCTGCGGCGATCGCGGAAGAGCGTCACGGCGCCGTTGCGCCAGGTGCTGCCTTGAGCGGTCAAGAGCTTGCGCACGAACTGATCGTACGGGACGTTGGCGCGGAATTGATCGCGAAGCCAACCATCGAGGCTGAGCGTGGCTTTGATGCCGACGCGATACGGATTGGGTCGCAGCAGATCTGCCCACTTGTTGGCCCAGTAATCGGCGTACTCCTCGCGCTCGAGCAAGCTATCGATCCAGCGCTCGCGCTTGCCTGCCACCGAATCGTCAAGAAACTGCCGCGTCTCTTCGCTGGTCGGCAAGCGGCCGATCGTGTCGAGCATGGCTCGCCGCAGGAAGGTCGCATCGCTGCACGTTGCGCTAGGCAGGATGTTGAGGCTTTTGAGTTTGCGATAGACCAGTTCGTCGATGAAGTTGTTGCGCGGCAGAGCGGCGTATTGATCTTCGGTCACCGAGCCGGCCCGCGGGATAGCGGTGCTCCAGGTCGCGATCACGCCCATGTAGCGGGCCATGATCGTCGCTTCGCCGGGCAGTTCGCTCGCCTTGAGCATGCCTTGCGGCGAGACCGAAACGATCGCCGGTTCGTTCGACAGATAAGCGCAAGTGTCGGTGACATCGCGCGTCGAGCCATCGCTGTAGTGGGCGACGACTTGCAGTTGCTCGTCTTGGCCGGGTTTGAGCGAGTGGGGCTCGGGCAAAATCGCGACGCGGGTCAGCCGCGGATCGCTTTCACTCACGCGCGGAGCGCCGCCTCGGATCCACTCGACGAACTTCTGATAGTCGGCGTCGCCCGGTTCGATGCGGACGCCGCCGCCGTGCGGCAACTGGCCGGTGGCTTTTTGCAGCAGCAAGCTCATCTCCGGCGCTGCGGGAAAGATGCGGCGGCCGCGAGCTTCCGAGACTAAAGCTGCGTAATCGAAATCGGGATCGAAGGCCAACAGCGACAGAGCAAAGCCGTTTTGGCCGCGGGCCTTGCCGTGGCACGGACCGGAGTTGCAGCCGCGAGCGGTCAGGATCGGCTGGATGTCGAGTTCGAACTTGAGCGCCTTTTCATCGCCCGCTGCCCCGAGTGCTTCCTTGGCGGCGGCCGGTGGCTGTTTCTCAGCCGGCTCGGCGGCTGGCAGCCGCACCGCAGCGATCGATCCGACCAGCAACGCAAGCAGCGCAGCACATCCGAGTTTGCACGAAGCGAGCATCATGGTGCTACAACGACCGTGGATTGGAGGGCGGGACGGACGTAAGGCAGGTAGGGGGGCAGGCGCCCTTCAGTCTATTTGATTCGGCGCAGCGAAGCAACTAAACGAGCCGCCCCTGCGTTCTCTGCGCTCCTTCTCTCTGCGTCTCTGCGTTTAAAAAACGAGCGGTTACTTCCCGATGAACTCTTTCCCAACCCACGGCTCAAGCGCCTTGGGTATGCGGATGGTCTTGTCGGCTTGCTGGTAATTCTCCAGGATGGCGATGATCGCTCGGCTGATGGCGATGGCCGTGCCGTTGAGCGTGTGCACGAGGTGCGTTCCCTTTTCGCCTTTGACGCGATAGCGGATGTTCAGCCGCCGCGCTTGGTAGTCGGTGCAGTTGGACGTGCTGGTGACTTCGCCCCACTCGCCGCCGTCGCCGCGACCGGGCATCCACGCTTCGAGGTCGTACTTGCGATAAGCCGGCCCGCCCAGATCGCCGGTGGCCGTGTCGACGACGCGGTAGGGAATCTCGAGCAAGTCGAACAGGTCGCATTCGATCTGCCGCAGCTCTTCATGAATCGCGTCGCTTTGATCGGGAAGCGTGAAAGCGAACATCTCGATCTTGGTGAACTGGTGGACGCGGTACAGCCCCTTCGAAGCTCGGCCGGCAGCGCCCGCTTCGGTGCGGAAGCAGTGGCTGATGCCGCACAGCTTGATCGGCAGCTTCTCGGCGTCGAGCGTTTGATCGGCCAGCATGCCGCCGAGGGTGATCTCGGCCGTGGCCACGAGATTCAGATCGGTGTTCTCGATCGAATAGATCTGCGTCTCGGGGCCGCGCGGCATGAAGCCGATGCCGCGGAGGATTCCCGTGTGCGCGACATCGGGAGTCGAGATCGGTGCAAAGCCGCGCTTGAGCAGCTGCTGCACGCAGAACTGCTGCAGGGCCAGTTCGAGCAGGACCGCTTCATTCTTGAGGAAATAGAAGCCGGCCCCGGCGACTCGCGCGCCTCCTTCAAAGTCGATCAGATCGTGGAGTTTGCCGAGCTCCACATGATCGAGCGGCTGGAAGTCGAACTGTGGCACCGGCGTGCGACCGCGAGCGATCTCGGTGTTGGCCGTATCGTCGCCGCCGATCGGCGCATCGGGATGCGTGAGGTTCGGAATGTGCGCTTGCAGTTCGAGCGCTTCGGCATCGAGACGATCGTGTTCCGCCTGAGCGGCATCCTTACGCTCGCGCAGTTGCCTCCCCTGCTCTTTCAGTCGCTCGCGCTCTTCGGCCGATTTGGCCGGGCCGATCTGTTTGCTGATCTCGTTGGCCTGGCGGTTCAGCTCTTGGGCTTCCTGCAATTTGGCGCGGCGAGCCGTTTCGATCTCGACCAACCGGTCGATGTCGCATGGCGCTCCGCGGCGGCGACAATTTTCCTTGATGGACTCGACGTTCTCGATGATGGTCTTGCGATCAAGCATAGTGCTTCTGTGTTTCTAGCTTTTGAAAACCGTTTCTTACCGCGGAGGACGCAGAGAACGCGGAGGGATGTTATTTCTTTACCGAGGCCAAATGTTGCCATAAGTGGCTGCTGGCGCGAATGCCACGATAGAAGTCGTCGATGTGGAATTTTTCATTCGGGCTGTGGGCTCCGTCGTCTTCCAGACCCCAGCCCAGCAGCAGCACGTCGGCTCCGGTCGCTTGCACCATCTCGGCGACGATCGGAATCGATCCCCCATCGCGGATCAACACCCGCGGCATGACGAAATATTAGGTGACCGCTTCCTGAGCAGCGGCCATGTAAGGGCTTTTCGGATCGACCACGACGCCTGGCCCTCCGTGCAGTTCGACCAGCTCGACGCGCACGCCGGTCGGGGCGTGGGCATCGAGGAACTTTTTCAGTTGCTTAGCGACTTCAGCCGGGCTCTGATCGGGGACGAGGCGGAAGCTGATCTTGGCCGCGGCCCACGACGGGATGATCGTCTTGCCCCCTTCCCCCTGATAACCGCCCATCAAGCCGTGCACGTCGAAAGTCGGCCGCGCCCAACGGCGCTCGAGCGTCGAGTAACCCTTCTCGCCGACCAGTCCGCTGACGCCGATCTGGCGCGCGAAATCTGCGTCGCTGAAGTTCAACTTCCGCCACATCGCCCGTTCCGATTCTTCGAGCGGTTTGACAGCATCGTAAAAGCCGGGCAGTTGGATGCGGCCGTCATCGTCAACGATCGATGACAGCAACTTGGCCAGAGCGACGGCCGGGTTATTGACTGCGCCGCCGAAACTGCCCGAGTGCAAGTCCTGCTTCGGACCGTGCAGGCGGACTTCGAAGTACGCGATGCCGCGGAGGCCGTAAGTAATAGCGGGCTGGCCTGGCCCATATTGAGAGGAATCGCTGATGACGATGACGTCAGCGGCCAGCCGATCCTTCAACTTCGGCAGCGCGGCGGCTAATTGTTCGCTGCCGACCTCTTCTTCGCCCTCGATCAGGAACTTGACTTGCAGCGGCAATGGCTGGCCGACGCTCGACCAGGCGGCCGCGCCTAGCACGTGCGTCAGCACTTGTCCCTTGTCGTCGGTCGCTCCCCGGGCGAACAAATTGCCGTCGCG
Source organism: Aureliella sp. (assembly GCA_051960375.1). GTDB lineage: Bacteria > Planctomycetota > Planctomycetia > Pirellulales > Pirellulaceae > Aureliella. The sequence continues at coordinate 8,255 of JBQCEI010001173.1, forward strand.
TTCGGTCGGTTCAAACGGCGGAGTGATCCACTTGTCGAGCGGTTCGGGTGGCTGGACGTCGTAGTGACCGTAGACCAGCGCCACCGGTTTGCCGGGAACCGGCGGGCTTTCGGCGTAAACCAGCGCAGGCCCTTCGGTCGGAATCAGCTCGGTTTTGAAGCCGTGTTTTTCGAGCGCCTGGGCGACCCAGTTGGCAGCTTCACCCATCGCACCACCCGCTTTTGGGTCGGCGCTGACGCTGGGGATGCGAAGCCACTCTTTGAGCAATTGCAGATGAGTGGGCTGACTTTGCTGAAGATAACGATCAAGCGCTGCGAAAGTCGACATATGCCACTTTTTCTAGGTCGGATGATAGCGAAGATGCTTGATGGACTACCCATGCCGGGCGTTACAATATATCCGGTTATTCGCCCTTGGTGGCGGGCGGTTCGAGGCGTCAGGTGGACTACCTCGGTCGCCTCCGGGCGCTTCCATCCGTGTTTATTCAGTAATTAGGAGAAATGGATCTCATGGCTCAATCCGAAGCCGCCGTCATGGAACCGGAAGTAGCCGAGCCGGTACGCTCGCGCAAGACCAAGCCCCAAGACCCACCACCGAAGCGCCAACCTCGATACCACGTCGTCTTGTGGGACGATCCGAACCATACCTACCAATACGTCATCGAAATGCTGCACAGCTTGTTCGGCCATACCGCCGAGCAAGCGTTTCAGCTGGCCAAGCAAGTCGACACGCAGGGTCGCGCGGTCTGCTTGACGACGACCAAAGAGCATGCCGAGCTGAAGCGCGATCAGATTCATGCTTTCGGCCGCGACGATCGCAGCCGCAATTGCAAAGGGAGCATGTCGGCTTCCATCGAGCCGGAGCGCTAAGAGTTTTTACCGCGGAGGACGCGGAGAGCGCGGAGAACGCAGAGTGACTTCTCCGCGCTCTCTGCGCTCTCTGCGCCTCCGCGGTAAAGTTTTCAATGATCCCCGTTGGGATCGCGGTCGTGATGCGCTTGATCGATGTGCACGTGCAAACGCGGGCGTGCGCGAAAGAACTCTTCCCAAGCAGCGTCGCTCAGCTGGCAGTCGTCGAGATAAAACGAGATCAGCTCGGGCATGCCGGCGATCGTCTTCAGCGACTTCTCGGTGATCCCTGGCCCGATCAAGTGCAGGCTCGTCAGCTCGGGCCACTTGGCCAAGACGGCGACCGCTTCATCATCAATCTGCCGGCCGCCGATGCGCAGCTGACGCACATGCGGAAGCTTGGCGAGCTCTTTAAGTCCTGCAGCGGTCGGCGTGGCTTGCGGCAAGTTTAAGATGATCAGCGAATCGAGCTGGCCGCGCGCCAGTTCCGCTAAGCCGCGATCGCTCAGCGGACTTTCTCGCAGCCGCAGATGCTCCAGCCCCGAAAGCGTGGCGACGATCGAAGCATCTTCATCGCGCACGACCCCCGCATCGAGAATCAGCGTCCGCAGGCCAGTCATTCCTTTGAGCTCGGCCAGTTCGGCCGAAGTTACCGGCGTGTGCTCGAGCCTGATCTCGTGGCTGGTGCCGGCCCGCACGCGGGCGACTTGTTCGCTCCATGAAGGTTCCGCTGTCGACTTTGCTGCCGGCTCTGTTGCCCCAGGAGTGCCCTCCGACGGCATTC
>JBQCEI010001174.1:0-5039 GCA_051960375.1 Aureliella sp.
CAAACCAAAATCGTTTGAGTACTTTCAATCTGCTGAAGGCGCGGAGCTGAACTATGAGGCCTTGAGCAGTGAAACACGCCTTGAGTTGCAGCGGGAGATGGATGACTGGTTCGAGCAGAAACGCCGAGGCCGGGGCAGCCGCATCTTCGTTTGGGAAGGCGAACACGAAGTTCGCTTCCTTATTCGGCATGGCGTGCCATTCAAGCGCGAAGAGAAGCTCGAGGGCGAGAATGTAGTCGGCGTCTGTTACCGTCCGCTGAAATACGACGTCGTCGTCTACGACCGCGAGCTTGCCGAATTGCAGATCAATGCCGATCTGGTCGGCGAGAAGAGGCTCTACTGCAAACTTCTCGGCAAGTATCTGTTCGGGGACGAGAACTGCTTTCCCGGAACTGCCAAGTACACGCTCGAACCGCTTCGCGAGTATGGTGCCGATGCACTTGCTTGCGGCGACGTCGAGGGTATCGATTCGATCGTCCTGACGGAGGTTCAAATACTTTGGGGAGGGCCATACCGCGCTATTGAGGTGCAAAAAGCAACCGATCTGTTCGCTGCCCTCGACACAAGAGGTAAGCGATTGCCTGAAAACGCCCGCTATTTGAAGGCAGTGTTCAAGGTGAAATTCGCTGATTGCAAGACGCCGAGGACTGTTAAGATTCGTCCTTCAAATCAAGCAGAATTCACACGGGACAGCGATGGACGGCGGCTAATCGAGTGGATGGAGCTACGAGGATTTACGGTACGGCAAGGAGTGCATGGTGATGCTACTGGCTCGGTTCTGGCAGGCGCTTGAGCAGGTCCCCGGCGCGCAGACATCAGCTTGGGAATGGCGAATACTGCTCGGCGATTGCTTTCCAGCTATTCTGGGCCTGCTTTCACCGACAAGTCGCTTCGCTGACGCATTGCCTGATCCTGAGGATCCTTATTCATTCTATGGTGTCGTTCGGCATCTCCCGAGCGACATCGTAGGCGTACATGATCGTGGCAAGCCGTCGGTTAAGTTGACCAAGCAGGACGTTGCGGTGCTGCAGCTGAACCGTAATCTGCTTATGCGTATGATTGCAGACGCGTTTGGCATCGACTGCAGCCCAGCGCCAACTACCGTTTACAACATGCACTGCATCGGAGTGCTGCGGCCGCGCGCCGGTTTTTCATTCCCGGCATATCTGGCGCTGCCCCTCCAGCAAGAAGAGATGTTGCACGCGGTGAGGCATCTGGCAGCCACCGCGACAGCCCCTTACCTCGTGTTCGCGCCGACGAGCCGGATGGTTTGCGCTGAGAGCGAAGCGCTATTGGCTGACACGAGGTCCCTATTCGTGTCGCTGCAGGAAATTCTCGAATTGGGCCACAGCGGCAAGCTGCGACCGGCATCGACTGCCGCTGCGCTGAGGAATCGTTTCGTTGAGACTGGGATACCCCAGTTACCGAATGATTCTCCAAACAGCTGCTTCCCGACCCCCGTCGAGGCAACGTGGGATGATGTCCACATCCGTTTCAGCGATGGACATACCGTTCGAATCACTGTTGGCGAAAAGACTGGCACATACTCTTTTGACCAGATGGGCATGCGTGATGGGCGTAGCCTCAAACCCAATGTGCAGTGGACGCTCTTGGCTGCGTTTGCCAAGCGCGGAGGACGCATGGATTGGAACAGTCCGGAAGCGGACAGGAAGTTGCAAAAACGTCGCGAAAAACTTGCCGGGGCGCTGAAGGCGTTCTTCCGGCTGGACGACGATCCCATCGAATACGACGAAAAAGCTAAGGGCTGGCGTACGCGCTTCCACCTTGAGCCGGATAACGGTTGGGATCATATGACCCAATCCGATCTGGACTGAAGCCTCAGCGAATTTTCGCTGGCGTTCACAACGAGATTCTGCAAACTTTTTCGGCCTCGTTTGATTGCGTAAGTTGTTTCCCGCACAGTCGTTTAGGCATGACGGACTTGCCCATTCAATGAAGAAATCGTCCCTCCAGCGAGTTTTCGCCAGTAAGAGGCGACAGGTCTACTTCACCAACTTGCAATCGCCGTAGTGCCAGCCTCACGGGCAACACACGGACCTGTCGCTCGTGGGATCTCTGGCCTCGGCTTGGAGGTCCGTTATGACGGCTTTGAAAAAGGCGTCTCTCTCGCCTGATCGCCGCTCCCTTCTCGAGCTGATGCAGCAGATTAACTTCGGCCGCATCCAGTCGCTCGAGATCATCGACGGCCAGCCGGTGCTCTCACCGCGGCCACACATCATCCGCGAGATCAAGTTCGGCGCCGAAAACGGTCCGCGTCCCGAACTCCGCTCGCGTGACTTCTTGCTCAAGGCCCAGGTGGTCGAGCTCTTCGCCTGCTTCGACGAGCTGCAAAACGGCGTCGTCGATGTGCTCGAGGTCAAACACGGCCTCCCGTTCCGCATGCTGGTCGGCGATCTGTCGGCGTAGCTCGCGGCTTCTTTCACACAATCATGCCGGCCACAAGGTGGAGGCGGTGCGCTCAGACGCTCGCTCCTCGGCCGGTGCAACTGAGGAGTATTTCCGTGAATCGTTTCAATTCTTCGAATCCGTTCATCAGCAAGCTCGTCCGCGACAAGGCTCGCCAGCTGGCTCGTAAACCAGGCAGCGCTAGCGACGCCGAGGACTTCGAGCAAGATTTGCTCATCAAGCTGCTTCAGGCAGCGCCGCAATTTGATCCCGAGATTGCGCACGAGAACGCCTTTGGTGCGACGGTAGTTGAACGCCAGTCCGCGAGCATCGTGCGCGGCCAGCGAGCCAAGAAGCGCAGCGGTCCGGTCGTTTCGTTGAGCATCACCGTCTCGCTCGAAGGGCATCCCACTGAGCTGGCTGAGCTCATCGGCCATCGAGAGCTCGACGCACGCAGGGCCAGGCATCCGCGCAGCAAGGAAGAGCTAGAGCAGCTTTCGTCCGATGTGCATGCCGTAATTGCAACGCTGCCTGCACCGCTCCGTGATCTGGCCGAGCGATTGATGCGCATGAGCCTCAGCCAAGCTGCCAGAGAGCTCGGGCTGACGCGCACCGCCTCGTTCGTTCGCATGGCCGCGCTTCGTCGCCGCTTCGAGGCTGCCGGACTCAAAAACTATCTGCGGAAATATTGATGATTTCTGACACACGCCAAATCGCTTCGCGTAGGTCAGAGATAGAAGCCCGTTGGTTTTAAAAGGAGAACCAGATGACTGAAGTTTACCGCTACCGTTTCAGCTCGGACTTGCCCATCGAGGAGGTCGAGGCCTCCGTGGTCTTGGCGATTCTCGCCACCGAGAGCCTGCATGGCGAGTCGCAAACGCGGCTCGATGCCGGCCATTACTTCGATGCCGAAGCACGCTCGTGCGTCATCGACGCAAACACGGCCGTCGGCCGTGATTTCAACCGACTCTTCGTCGGCTTCATTCGTCGCGAGTTCGGTGAAGACGCGTTCCAGGTGGAGCGCGTCGTAGCTGAGCCTGTGGCTGCTTAAGCAGTGGGCCTGCCCCGGGGTTGTCTCTTGCCGCCAGTGAGGAGCTGACTGAATCGATGTTAGACACTGCCGTTGAATACACACGACGTGGCTGGTCCGTAGTGCCGGTCCCGCATCGCGGGAAGAATCCAGGCTTTACGGGCTGGCAGCTGCTGCGCCTCAAAGAGGAGGAACTATCGCAGCGCTTCAACGGCAAGCCTCAGAACATCGGCGTCCTCACCGGCGAACCCTCGGGCTGGCTTATCGATGTCGATTTGGACCATCCGCGCGCCGTCGAACTGGCACCGAACTACCTGCCAGCGACGCCCGCCATTTTTGGTAGGGCCGGCAACCAGCGCTCGCACTGGCTCTATCGAGTCACGGCGCCGATGGCTACCAAAAAGTTCAAGAGCAAGTCGGCCAATATGATCCTGGAGGTGCGCTCCACCGGCTGTCAAACGGTCGTACCGCCTAGTACGCACAAAACAGGAGAGGCGATCGAGTGGGAGGAGCCTGGAGCGGAGCCGGCGGAAGTTGAACCCGAGGCGCTGTTGGAGGCCGCGAAGCAACTGGCCGACGCGGTGCTCATAGAGCTGGGTGAGAAGACATCCAAGCCGCCGAAGAAGCCTAAACCGGAGAGAAAACACGCCAAGAAAGAAGAACCAGAGCCCACCGACCGAGCAGCGGCTTGTCTGGCGGCGATGCTGCGCATCCAAAACAAAGACCAGCGCGATGGCTCTTTCCGACTGTTCATCTGTGCCTGCCGCACGGTGGAATACGATCTCGATGACGAGACGGCCTTGCGCGTGATCGCCCAGTACGCCAAGCAGAAGCCGTTTGCCAGGGACTGGACCGACGCGGAAATATGCCAACGCATCCAAGATGCGGAAAAGATCTGCCGGCGCGGTTCAGCGCTCGAAGCCGACGAAGAGGGAATCATTGCGCTCGGTGCTCGCGACCCGCAATCTGGGCGGCTCGTCCTGTCTCCCAAGCGCACGCTGCCGACGGCTCTGGCATTCGAACGAGATTTCTATCCCCATCCCGACGGACGCATGCTTCAGTGCTATGCCGGCATGCTGCTGGAATGGCGCGACAATCGGTATGTGGAGCTTGAGGACAACGCCGTACGCCAGCGCCTTCAGGAGTGGCTGCACGATGCGAAGCGGTATATGTACAACCGCTCGACCGGCCAGCTCGATCTGGTCGATTTCGAATCGAACCCCGGTTCGGTGAAGTCGGCGCTCGATTCGATCAAGGCTTCGACGCACTTGCCGGCCAGCACGCCAGCACCTTCATGGCTAGATTCAAAACCGTCAGGTCTGCCGCCGAACGAAATCCTGCCCTGCCGGTCTACCCTGCTGCACCTGCCGACGATGACGCATCATCCGGCTACCCCAGGCTTTTTCACGTTCAACGCGCTCGAGTACGATCCCGACCCTACAGCTCCCAATCCAGTCGTCTGGCTACAGTTCTTGTACGACCTCTTCGGCGACGACGAAGAGTCGTATCTCCTGCTCCAAGAATGGTTCGGCTATTGCCTGGTCGGCGATACATCGCAGCAGAAGATGATGCTGATGGTCGGGCCCAAGCGCAGCGGCAAGGG
>JBQCEI010001175.1:0-4996 GCA_051960375.1 Aureliella sp.
CGAGCCTGCGCGAGGGGCTTGCTCGCACGTTGCCTCAGGCACTGATCGCCGGCTTGCCAGTGATCAGCTACGACGTCGACGGCGCACGCGAAGTAGTTCTGCCCGGCCAGACCGGGTGCTTGATTCCGCCACGAGCGATCGACGAACTGAGCGATGGAATGCTAGCGCTTGCGGGCGATCGGCAGCTCCGCGAGCGACTAGGGCAGGGGGGAGCGGCTCGGTTCACCGATCAGTTCCGGCACGAGGAGATGACCAGGCGGATCCGCGAAGTGTACGAGCGGGTGCTCAGCCAGTGACGCATCCCGCGGCCGCATCTCTTTTTACCGCACAGGACGCGGGGAGGCGGAGCAGGGCGGCCAAGGGGGCAGGGAGCGCCGGTCCGCCTTTCGGCTGGGGGCGGTTTGGCTTATGATGGCCGTGGCGATTGTGGGGTTTAGAGTAAATATGAAAGAGAAAATGCAGTGACCAAAGCCCGTGACTTTCTCGGTCCCTACAGGCTGGCCCGGCTAATTCGCGTCGGCAGCTCGTGTCAGGTTTGGGAAGCCATCGAGAGCAACACTGGGGATCGCTATGCGCTGAAGGTCTTGCGTCCCGAGTGCCGCACCGACAAGGCCGAGCTGACGTTTTTGCGGAACGAATACGATATCGCCTCGCAGCTGAACCATCCGAACATCATCAAGGTGCATCAGCTGGTGATGGACGGGGCGGCGCCGTTTATCGCACTGGAGCTGTTCAGCGAGTTGAACATGAAGCAGGCCTTGCGGCGCGGCCCCGACTCGCTCGCCTACATGATCGACAAGATCATCGAGCACTGCACCGAAGGGCTGTACTACATGCACAGCAAAGGCTTCGTGCACTGCGACGTCAAGCCGGATAATTTCCTCGTCAGCCGCGACGGGGAAGTGAAGCTGATCGACTTCACGATCTCTCAAAAGATGAAGACGGGCATTGCCCGCTTCTTCAGCGGCAAAGCCAAGAACGTGCAGGGGACACTCAGCTATATGGCCCCCGAACAAATCAAGAAAGAGCCGCTCGACCAGCGGGTCGATGTCTATAGCTTTGGCTGCGTGTTATTTGAGCTAGTGACCGGGAAGATGCCGTATACCGGCACGAGCCCTAATGAATTGCTCAATAAACATATTTCGGCGCCGATTCCGTCGCCCTTGGTAGCCAACGACAACGTCACTCAAGAATTTGCGAACTTGCTCAAGGTGATGCTCGCCAAAAAGCCCGACCAGCGCTTGGGTTCGATGTGGGAAGTTTTGAAGCAGGTGCGGTCGATGCGCATATTCAAAAAGCCGCCGCGCATTCCCGAATCCAGCATTTTTGATGAGTTTCCGACCAGCGGCCAGCGCTAGACGCGTTGGTTAATCGCGATTGTAACCCGACGCGTAAGCGAGGGACGCAGCGTCGAAATTGTTGACTTCGCGAACTGTTGTGTCTCAGAATCGCAAGGATACTGTGGGTTAAAAAGCGTTAGTGGCAGGTTCGTCCCTCGCTTACGCGTCGGGTTACAAACGCGAGAATGAATTGATTAAATGTGTTTAGCGATACGTTTAGTCGAGCCTTTAATCTAACGTCATTTTGGTTTTTGTAAAAACATTGAATTGATATATCGCCATGGAAAAAGCACTGGCCGGACTCGAATTTGAAGAACCCATCATCGAGCTGGAGCTTGCGATTGCGGAGCTGGAAAAGACCGAGCCGCGTACTGAGCCGGTTGAGCAGCAGTTGATCGACTTGCGGCATCGCTTGATCTCGGTCACCCGCGAAATCTATTCGCAGCTCACTCCCTGGCAAATCGTGCAGGTTTCGCGTCACAAGGACCGGCCGTACACCCGCGATTACTTGCAGCTGGCGTTCGACGAGTTCGTCGAGCTGCACGGCGACAAGCACTTTGGCGACGACCGGGCGGTCGTCACCGGCTGGGCCAAGATCGACCAGTTCAAGGTGATGGTCGTCGGGCATCAGAAAGGCCGCACGTACAAGGAACGCTCGGCTTGCAACTTCGGCTGTGCGCATCCCGAAGGCTATCGCAAGGCGATGAGCAAAATGCGAATGGCCGAAAAGTACGGCTTGCCGATCGTGTGCTTCATCGACACGCCCGGCGCCTATCCGGGAGTCGGCGCGGAGGAGCGCGGCCAAGCCCAGGTGATCGCTGAAAGCATGTTCCAGATGAGCCAGCTGAAGACGCCGATCATCTGCATCGTTATCGGCGAAGGCGGCTCGGGCGGCGCGCTAGGCATTGGCGTGGGCGACCGCATCGCGGTGCTGCAATACGCTTATTACTCGGTGATCAGTCCCGAAGGCTGCGCGGGGATTCTTTGGAAGAGCCACCAGTTCGCCCCCAAGGCTGCCGAGGCGCTGAAGTTCACCTCGCAGCATCTGCAGCAGTTGGGCGTGATCGACGATGTGATCGAAGAGCCGCTCGGCGGTGCGCATCGCGATCATCACTTGATGGCCGCTCGCATGAAGAGCTACTTGCTGCGAACTCTCTCGCAGCTCAAGTCGCAGCCGATCGACGGCTTGCTCGAAAGCCGCTACGAGAAGTTCCGCCAAATGGGCGCGTTCGTCGAAGTCTGAGCGCCCGGGCGTTGTTCACAGGTCGCCATGCGACGACATGCATTGTTCTTGAGTCGCGAAGCGACGGCACGCATTAGCCTGGGACGCAAGTCCCAGGTCCCCGTTGCGGAGAGTGCGGAGAGTCGCGAAGCGACGGCATGAGCGCCGGGTGAGCTCGTGTTCGGCGTTGCGTGATTGGCCTGAGATCATGCCGTCGCGTTGCGACTCGTGTCTTGTGTCGCGTTGCTTTCCTCGGACTTGCGTCCGAGGCTAATGCGTGCCGTCGCTTCGCGACTCAAGGCAATCTGCAGCATTGGCGAGCCGTCTAACCGAGCCCGGAGCAGGCCAGGGAGCCTGCAAAAACGCCCGGGAGGAACGTCCGATAATGTTTCTTATGTTCGGTTCCGCCCTCGGTTTTCCCTGGGAAATAAGCACTTTGCAACTGCACCGCTCTGCCTGAGCAAGTCGCTCGTTTCCTGTGCTCGTGCTCGTGCTCGTGCTCGTGCTCGTGCTCGTGCTCGTGCTCGTGCTCGTGCTCGTGCTCGCTCAGCGCGACCAAGCCGCGCTGGGCTGCTGCGCCTGATACGGCACCGCGCCGGCGCCGAAGCTGTTGTTGGGCTGCGCTGCCGGTTCGTAGCTGAACGAGCCGCCCGCTGGTGGCAGCGTCAGCGGCGGATAGTTTTGTGGCGCTGGCCCGCCGGCTGGCGGCTGCGGCGCGGCGCCGTTCGGCCAGAAGTTCCAACCGCCGTCGGAGCCCTGCTCCTGGTTCGCGCCCGCTGGCACGGCGCCGCCCGGGTTGCTGTTGCTGTCGACGCCGGCGCCGCTCCAGTTGTTCGGCCACAAGTTCCCGTCGGCTGTGGTGGCGCCTGTGGCGGGATGGTGATGGAGTTTCTGATCGAGCTGCTCGAGATACGGGCCGACCACATCGTGGAGCTCTTTGGGAAGTACGCCACCGGCGCTGTCCAAGGCGCTCGCGATGTAGAAGCCCGAGCGCGACTGGCAGATTGCTTCTTGCTGCTTGGGGCCCAGCAGCGTCATGGCGAACATCGTGATCAGCAGGCAGTAGATCAAACCTTTGGCCAGACCGAAGGCGGCGCCGATGTGGCGATCGAATTCCTTCAGCCGGACCTGATCGATCATGCCGCTAAGGACTCGGAAGCCGACCCAGATGACGAACGACGTGCCGACGTACAGGATCAGCATCGCCAGGAAGAGGTTCCACGGCGGCGCGGCTTGAATGACCTTGGCCAGGTCGAAGCGAAAGTTCACCGCGACCAGGTAGCTGACAACGATCGAGGCCAGCGACGCAACTTGCCATGCGAAGCCTTTGATTGCGCCAAAGATTGTGGCCATGGCCAGGACGACAAGCATGATCAGGTCGTACGCCTGCATGGATCGGGCACCTCAGTAAACACTCGCAGTCGTTGTAAGTCGGATGATGTCAGGCTGCGCGGCGGCGCCGGGTTCCGCGCGCTTCCCCGGAGCAGGGGAGCGCGCGAGCGCCGTTCGCAGAGCAGGGGGCTTGTAGCAAAAACTTCTGCAGGAGCGAAGACCGTTTCTGGCGGCGCCCCCCTGCCCCTCTCTGCGTTCTCTGCGTTGAAAAAGGGCTGCGATTTTGCCATCGCGGCGGGCTGCTTTGATTTGGTACGCTCGGCGGCCCATCGTTAAGGAGATTGCAGACATGGCCGACTTTCGGACGCACATGCTGACTAGCACGGCGGTCGGCGTCGTTTATGGCTTGGGTGGCTATCAATCGGGCATGCCGATTCCGACTTGCGTGCTGGCCGGCGGCCTGTGCAGCGTCAGCGGCATGTTGCCCGATTTGGACAGCGACTCGGGGCGGCCGCTCCGCGAAGCGACGACGCTCGCCGCTGCGGTGGTCCCGATGCTGATGGTCGAGCGCTTCCAGCGTTTCGGCTGGGGGCACGAGACGATGGTCTTAGCCGCTGCAGTCTTGTACTTGCTGATTCGCTTCGGGCTGACCGAGATTTTTCGGCGCTACACCGTGCATCGCGGCATGTGGCACAGCATCCCGGCGGCGGCAGTCGTCGGCATGGTCGCCTTCTTGATCATGGCCACCGACGACATCAGCGTCCGTATGTTCAAGACGCTCGCTGTCGTGCTCGGCTTCATGAGCCATTTGATTCTGGACGAGATCTGGTCGGTCGAGTTCCGCCGCGGCCAGTATCGATTCAAGTCATCGTTCGGCACCGCGCTAAAGCTGTGGGGGAACGATCGCTGGGCGAACCTGACGACGTACGTGAAGCTGCTCGGGCTCTCGTATCTGGTCTATCAAGATCACGGCTTCATGAGCCGCTTCGGGACGCACGATCCAAGTGTGCCACATACGGCCCGCGAGCTGTTGAAGGTCTTGGTCGACAGTAGCAGTCACTGGTTGCGGTAGAACAGGCTTCAGGCTTCAGACGCCAGGCTT
>JBQCEI010001176.1:0-2899 GCA_051960375.1 Aureliella sp.
TATATAACATACTTCTCTCCCTCCCACCTTTTGGGTGGTTTGGGGTTGGGGGTGTGGGGTTTTCAGATTCTTTGATTTGTCATTCTTTATGGCACGTTCGTCCCTCGCTTACGCGTCGGGTTACAAGAAATGCGCAACTTCAAACCTTACGCGTCGGGCTATAAGATTCTTTAGCGACAAGGACAGTGCGATGACCACGGTATCGATCGACGCTCAGCGGCGAGCTCCGAACACGGGCACAGCGAGTGGGCCGCTTTCGAACGAAGAGCTTCGCAAGCTGGACGCGTACTGGCGAGCGTCGAACTATCTCTCGCTCGGGCAAATCTATCTGCTCGACAATCCGCAGCTGAAAGAGCCGCTCAAGCGCGAGCACATCAAGCCGCGTTTGCTGGGGCATTGGGGCACGTCGCCCGGGCTGAACATGCTCTATGTGCACCTCAACCGCGTCATCAAGCGCGATGAGCTCGACATGATCTACATCATTGGGCCCGGGCACGGCGGTCCGTCGCTGGTGGCCCATGCGTACCTGGAAGGAACCTACAGCGAGGTCTATCCGAACATCAGCCAGGACGCGCAAGGGATGAAGAATCTGTTCCGGCAGTTCAGCTTCCCGGGTGGCATACCGAGCCACGTCGCGCCGGAAACTCCGGGCAGCATTCATGAGGGAGGTGAACTCGGCTACGCGCTCAGCCATGCCTACGGCGCGGCGTTCGACAATCCGAACTTGATCGTCGCCTGCATCGTTGGCGACGGCGAAGCCGAAACCGGCGCGTTGGCCACTGGCTGGCACGGCAACAAGTTTCTCAACCCAGCCCGCGACGGAGCGGTGCTGCCGATCCTGCATCTGAACGGCTACAAGATCGCCAACCCGTGCTTCCTGGCCCGCATCCCGAAAGAAGAGTTGCAAAAGTTCTTCGAAGGGATGGGCTACAAGCCTTACTTTGTCGAAGGACACGAGCCCGAATCGGTGCATCAACAACTCGCCGGGGTTCTCGATACCGTCATCGGCGAGATCAACCAGATTTGGGCCGAGGCGCGACCGAGTCACGTCGGTTCCGATGGCGCGTCGGTGGACGGTTCGGTCAAGCGGCCCGCATGGCCAATGATCATCTTTCGCACGCCCAAAGGCTGGACTTGCCCAGCCGAGATCGACGGCAAGAAATGCGAAGGCTACTGGCGCAGCCACCAGGTGCCGATGGGCGAGATGGATAAGCCCGAGCATGTGCAGATCCTCGAGCAGTGGTTGAAGAGCTATCGACCCGAAGAACTATTCGACAGCCGCGGTCGCCTGCGCCAGGAGCTGGCCGAGTTGGCTCCGAAGGGGCACCGGCGGATGAGCGACAATCCGCACGCCAACGGTGGATTGCTGCTGCGAGATTTGAAGATGCCCGACTTTCGCGATTACGCCGTGCCGGTGCACAGCCCCGGTGCGACCACGGCCGAGTCTGCCCGAGTGATGGGCACGTTCCTGCGCGACGTGATGAAAGAGAATCTGGAAAGCAAAAACTTCCGTCTCTTCAGCCCCGATGAAAACAACTCCAATCGCTGGCAAGATGTGCTCGAGGTGACTACGCGCTGTTACATGGCTGACATCTATCCGGAGGATGACAAGCTGAGCCCGGACGGTCGCGTCATGGAAGTGCTCAGCGAACATCAGTGCCAGGGGTGGCTCGAAGGCTATCTGCTGACCGGGCGGCACGGCTTCTTCTCATGCTACGAAGCCTTCATTCACATCATCGACTCGATGTTCAACCAGCACGCCAAGTGGCTCAAGGTCTGCAACGAAATTCCGTGGCGGCGGCCGATCGCGTCGTTCAACTACTTTCTCAGTTCGCACGTCTGGCGCCAGGACCACAACGGATTCAGCCATCAAGATCCGGGCTTTATCGATCACGTCGTCAACAAGAAATCCTCGGTGATTCGCGTCTACCTGCCGCCCGATGCCAATACGCTGCTGTCAGTGACCGACCACTGTCTGCGCAGCCGCAACTACATCAACGTCGTGGTCGCCGGCAAGCAACCGGAGCCGCAGTGGCTAACGATGGACCAGGCGATCAAGCACTGCACGCAGGGCCTCGGCATTTGGGAATGGGCTTCCAACGACAAGGGATGTGAACCCGACGTGGTGATGGCTTGCTGCGGCGACGTGCCGACGCTGGAAACGCTGGCAGCGGTCGAGATGCTGCGGCACCATCTGCCGGAGCTGAAAGTCCGGGTGGTCAACATCGTCGACTTGATGAAGCTGCAGCCGCCGAGCGAACATCCGCACGGCTTGCCCGATCGCGACTTCGACGCGCTCTTCACCAAAGACAAGCCGATCATTTTTGCATTCCATGGCTATCCGTGGCTGATTCATCGGCTGACCTACCGGCGAGCCAATCACCGCAACCTGCACGTACGCGACTACAAGGAGGAGGGGACGACCACGACGCCGTTCGACATGGTCGTGCTGAACGACCTCGATCGATTCCACCTGGTCGAAGACGTCATCGACCGCTTGCCGCAGCTCGGCGCTCGGGCTGCCTACTTCAAGCAAGCGATCCATGACAAGCTGATCGAGCACAAGCAGTACATTCGCCGCTACGGCGACGACATGCCAGCGATCAGCGGCTGGAAGTGGGGCCGAACCACAGTCGAAGCCGCGGGCCGTACTTCGACCGAAGGCGATAATGTTTAGAATCTTTTACCGCGGAGAACGCGGAGAACGCGGAGGGCGCAGAGAGTGCCATGCATATTCTTTTGGTCAATGCTGGTTCGAGCAGTTTGAAGTGTACGCTGATGGACTCTGCGTCCGAGAAGGTGTATTCGCATGCGCTGATGGACTGGGCGGGATCGGTCACTCGGTATTCGCATGTGGGCTCCGACGGCAAAGAGCACGTGCAGGAGGTTTCTTGGAAGG
>JBQCEI010001177.1:0-3997 GCA_051960375.1 Aureliella sp.
ATCCCCGTCCCGAGGGTAGATTTCTACGTATTCCTCTCCCTTTCGCCGCTTTCCCCGTATTGCTACGGTTCTCGCACGACTCGCATGCCTAATCCACGCCGCCAACGTTCATTCTGAGCCAGGATCAAACCCTTCAATTGTGTATGCTTACCGCTCAGGAAGAACCCGAAAGTTCCCCTTCGCAGCTTGTTAACCACAGTTTGAGGCTTTGAAGCCTTAGCAATCCCCCATGGTCAAAGGGGATTCAATTGATCAAAAACTCACAATCTTGCTTGCTAAAAACCATTGGCTTTTAACGGAGAGCTTACCAACCAAATTTTCAAAGATCAGCTTGTTTCACGCCCGGCTGTTCGCCGTGGGTGAATCTCTTTTTTATCGGCTTTCGAACCAGTCGTCAAGCGGCTTTTTTTGTTGCGTTTCGAAGCGTTTTTGCATTTCCCGCTCCGAGCCAACTCTTCGTCGCTCGCGGCCGTTTGCGTCAGCCATGGGCAAGAATCTATCGGCACTTTCCCGACGCCGCAAGGGTCAAAAATCGCTACTTCGTGCTTTTTTTTCGCATGGGCCATTTTCCCAGGGTTTTTGAGCCCTTCACGTCCGGAAAATCGCCGCCCGGCCGCTTCGCGATGGGCCGCCTTGCTTGCCGTAGCGGTCCGCTGGCCCGTGCAAGGTCCCGTTTTTCGCCCCAGTGTCGGTCGCCGGCCACCGGCGGTACGAGTCACGCGGCGCCCGCGAGTGGGTTCGGTGATAGGCTCTTCCCGCACCGCCTGTCTTCACGGGCGCGGAAGCTGCGTGGACAGTTGGTCCCACGAGCAAAAACGCCGGACTCTCTTTTTGCGTGCGGCCGTTCGGTGACCTACCCTTGCGTGGCCCCAGACGCTGCCCAGCTCTGCCAGAGCCTCCCCCTGCGCGCGGCGTTCGCTCGGCCAGACGTTCCGGCGGCAGGCGTCGCGGCCCGCGGTACGGCCATAACCCTCGCCTTTCGATTTTTTCCCAGCGGTGGTCTTCAAAATGAGCTCGGACATGCAAGCAGTGCTCGGCGGAAATCCGACTGCCGGCGGCCAGGAAAGCCTCGACGACATCATTAAACGCATCAACTCGCTCGCGTCGGGCGATCCCCAGGCTGCCCAGGCTGCGGCGGCGGCCCAAGCGGCTGGCGCCCCCCCGCCGCCCGGCTACGCCGCCAATCGCGTGTCGATGGCCAATACCCGCAATTCGATCGTACAAACTCGCGGCGAGGATCCCGATCTGCAGCCGCCGAGACGGCCTCAACAAACTTGCGCCTTCGGCGAACTGACCGGCGACCGCGATCAGCCCTTCGTGCCGACCGCCCCAAACACACTCGAAGCCGCCGGTCTGAACGCCTCGATGGTGGAAGAGTTGATCGCCCGCTATCTGCTTAACCGCGGAGAAGCCTCCGGCCGCCAAATCGCCGACCAATTGCGTTTGCCTTTCCGCCTGATCGATCCGGTCCTCAATCGCCTCAAAAGCGAGCAGATGACAGTCTATCGCGGCGCCAACTCGGTCAATGACTACACGCACTCGCTGACCGACCAAGGGCGCGACCGCGCCCGCCGGTTCAATCTGCGCACCACCTACTACGGCGCCGCGCCGGTCGCTCTCGAGGAATACTGCCAGGCGGTCAAGCTGCAGTCGGTCGAGGGGCAGAATCCCAAGGCAACCGATCTGAAAAACGCTTTCAAAGATTTGCTCGTTTGCAAGGAGATGCTCGCCAAGCTCGGTCCAGCGGTCAACAGCGGCCGCGGGATGTTTCTCTACGGCTATCCGGGCAACGGCAAGACGAGCATCGCCGAGCGGATCACGCAGGCCTTCGGACGCTACATCTGGATTCCGCGGTCGATCATGGTCGACGGCGAAATCATGCGGCTGTTCGACCCGCTGATGCACGAACTGGCCGAAGAGACGCGCGGCGGCGGACTGCTGGACGATTCGACGGTCGACCGACGCTGGGTGCGGATCAAGCGGCCGACGATCATCGCCGGTGGTGAGTTGACGATGAGCATGCTCGAAGTCCAAAAGGACATGGACACCAACATCAACGAAGCGCCGCTACAGCTAAAGAGCAACTGCGGCGTGCTGGTCATCGACGACTTCGGCCGCCAGCGGATGCGCGTCGACGAGCTGCTCAACCGCTGGATCGTTCCGCTGGAAAAACGCTACGACTTCTTGAACATGAGCAGCGGCAAGAAGACCCAAGTTCCCTTCGATCAGTTGGTCATTTTTTCGACCAACCTCCAGCCCAAGGATCTGGTCGACGACGCCTTCTTGCGCCGCATTCCGTACAAGATCGAGGTTCCCAACCCGAGCGAGACGGCTTTCCGCAAGCTCTTCGAGATCATGGCTCCCAGAGTCGGTCTGCCCTTCGTAGCCGAATCGATCGACTACCTGGTCAAGAAGCATTACCTGGCCACGGGGCGGCCGATGCGCAACTGCCATCCGCGCGATTTGTTGTTGCAGGTTCGCAATTTCTGCCTCTACAACGAACTGCCGATGGAGATGCGGCCCGAGTATTTTGATTACGCTTGCGATAATTACTTCTCGATCATGTAGAGGCTTCAGGCCTCAGGCCTCAGGCCTCAGGCCTCAGGCCTCAGGCCTCAGGCTTCAGGCTCGTGCTCGTGCTCGTGCTCGTGCTCGTGCTCGTGCTCGTGCTCGTGCTCGTGCTCGTGCTCGTGCTCGTGCTCGTGCTCGTGCTCGTGCTCGTGCTTCTTAGGCCGCGGCTTCTGCACTTGTGATCAATTGCTATACTGAGGCCTTCTAATTCGGGGCCTTTTAGGGACGGATCACTTTGTCAGATGCGCAGCGAGTGCTGATCGTTGGCGCGGGCTGGATTGGGCGCCAGGTCGGGCTGCGGATGGCGGTTTGCGGTTTGCCTGTCAGCTTCGTCGATCGCGTGCCGGCGGTGACCGCGGCGGCCCGCGCCTGGATGCAAGCCTCGGCCGGTCAGTACATCGAAGCGGTATTGGCGGACGCAGCAGCCGCTCAAGCTAGTCTGCCTTCCAGCGAACCGTCCCTTCAGCCCGGAAGCCAGCCTTCGATCCTCCACCGGCCGCCGCAGCCGCTCACGCGCGACGTGGCCGAAGGTTGGGAGAGCCGCGTCGACTTCGACCGCCCGCTGGCGTCGCTGGTCGATGAGACTCAAGTGGTGCTCGAGTGCGTCCCCGAGCAAATCGCTCTCAAGCGCCGCATCCTGCGCGAGGTCTCGCGGCAATTTCCCGAGACGGTGATCATCGCTTCCAACAGCTCGTACTTCACTCCGTCGACGCTGGCCGCGTATGTCGAGTCGCCCGAGCGCTACGCGCATTGGCACTTTCATGTGCCGCTCAATCGCTCCAGCATCGCTGATATCTCGGGAACCGAAGCCACCGCGGCGTGGGTGCTTGAAAAACTGCAGCGCTTGACCGAGCAAATCTATCAATATCCCCTGCGTTTGCGGCACGAACAGCCCGGCTACGTCTTCAACTGGTTGTTGCAAAGCCTGCTGCGGAGCGCGTTGGAGCTCGTGGCCAAGGACGTGGTCGACGTGGCCGATATCGATCGAGCCTGGAAGGCGGTTTCTGGAATGCCGATCGGTCCGTTTGCGATGATGGATCATATCGGCTTGGATGTCATCGAGCAGGTCTTGGCCAACGCCCGCTGGGACGATGCTCAGCCGGTAGCCATCGACCGCTTGCTGGACATTCTCCGCGAACCGATTGAAAAAGGGCACTTGGGAGTCAAGACGGGCCGCGGGTTTTATGAACATCCGCAGGGGTGAAGGATTGGAAGAGTAAAGAGTTGAGCCAAGTTGTCAGTCGCAAAGCGACGGCATGCATTAGCCCTGTAACCCGACGCGTAAGCGAGGGACGTACCCGCCGCAAAGTCCAACAAACCATGCTTCTGAAGACCCCTCACCCCCGGCCCCGCAACCCCCAACGGGGGGGGGGGGGGGGAGGGTGTTTTTGGGGGGGGGGTTCTAGTTTTTTTTTTTGACCAAAGC
>JBQCEI010001178.1:0-9708 GCA_051960375.1 Aureliella sp.
GATCGGAGTTCGGTGTTTGGCCGAGCACGCGCTGCGTGCGCTCCTTGAGATCGGCGTCACCATAAGTCCGCAGCCGCTGGACCAGCGCCGCATCGAGGTCGCTGACTTTCACCCTGCCGCTTTCCAACGCACCGATCAATTGCTCGGCCCAGGGACGACGCTCGAGCAAGAGCGAACAAACCGAACTGCGCACGTCGGGCAAGAGCTGCGACCAGTGAGCCAGGATCGCTTGTGGCATTTCGTCGGAGCGCAAGTTGCGCGCCAAAGCGAGCGCCGCTTGCTGCACCTCGCTGGGTTCTTTCGGACCGAGCAAGCGAGCCACATCGTTCAATGCCTGAGCCGCATGCTCCTTGTTGAGCGCCAACAACGGAACGAGCCGCGCACGCTGTTGGGCGTCGAGTTCGCCGGTAAACAACCGCTCGCGCGTCGCGGCGACGACTTTTCTTAAACGGTCTTGGATTTTGGAATCATCGGTCAGTTGCTCTAACCCAGTCGTGGCCGCGGCAGCGAGCAGTATCAGTTGCGTATCGTTCAGCGCAACTTGTTCGTCTTCGACCGAGAAGTATTGTTTGACGATAGCGCTGCGGCTTTCTTGATCGGCGCGTCGCCAAAGGCTGCCAATAGTCGCCTCAAGGGCCGCTTGTACAGCGTTTGACTCGGCGGGATGTTCCATCGCGGTCAAGCATCCTCTGAGAGCTGCCGCGACGTGTTGCTGATGGACCAGCGAGAGCGCTTTCGCCAACCATGCATCTTTGGTGGCCTGACGCGCAATGGCTTCAATGACCGGACTGAATTCTTCCGACGGACGAGCACCAACGGAAAGCGCCTGTTGGAACAGCACCTGGGGCTCTTCCTCCGGCAAAGCAAGCAGCGCCCAGGCCCACCCTTCCGATGGGTTCAGCCAGCGTTCAGCCAGAGCCACGCCGTAGCGTCGCACACGCGGATCCGGATCACACATCAGAGCAAACGCTCCGTCGCTATCGACCGCTCCCATCCCTACCAGTATCCATCGCGCTCTGGCACGCATGTCAGCAACGGGACTTTCACGCATATGGCCCTGCAGCGCAGTAACAATCCAAGACTTCTCTGCCGGAGTTAGCGTCGCGTCTGCTGAGGTCGCACGCCATATAAACTCCTGAGCGACTAAATCGCATGCAGCCGCGTTGTCCGTCCCGATCAGTTTCACAAGTTCGGTAGCAGTCAGCTCAGTCGTTTTGGGAATCGGTTGCGGCTGGAAGTCTTGGCGTCGCACGCGGTAGATGCGCCCCAGCCCGCTGCCCGAACGCAAGTTGAGTCGCTCTTGCCAGGCGATCGGAATCCACTCAGGATGTTCGATCACTTCGCGAACCATATCGACGATCCACACGGTGCCGTCGGGCGCGTTGACCACACGCACCGGCCGCGAGAACGGGTCGCTCGAAGCGAACCAGTCGTACTTCGAATCATTGGCAAATCGCTCGCCGCGAAACGATGCCCCCTCTGGAGAAACACGGAAGCGAGCGACCAGGTTGTGAACCGGCTCACAGACCAAAGCCGCTCCGCGCATCTCATCGCCCAGTCCCGGCACGCGGACGATGATGCTGCTGCACGCGCTCGTGAAGCGATTGAAGGTGTTCAAATCGTTGAAGCGATCTTTGGTGTGGCTGTATGGGTAGACAGGTGGCGCGACCGGCGGGTCGAGCAGGGGCTGCTGCGCCGGTCCGCTGTAGCCACCTTTACGACGATACTTGTCTTCGATCACGTAATGAAAGATCGGCTGGTTGTTGACGTTGCCGAACCAGTTGCCGAACTCGTCGCGAGCCCGAACGAACTGCGTCATGCCGCTGGTCGTGTACAGTTCCCCCGTGTCGGGATTCCAGCACACATCGCGGCGAGTGACGTCGTGCGTCTTGCCGGTGCGCGTGCTGAGCAGCTGGTGCGTGTCATCGCCCGCGGTGAAGTGCAGCCAGCCGTCAAGTCCCATTTCAAAGCCGCTGGCGCGGTGCTGCGGGTTGGCCGCGCCGATGCCGGTGAGCAGATCTTCGCGGATTTCGGGCTTGCCATCGCCATCGCGATCGGCGGCAAAGAAAATCGACGGCGCGGCGATCACGATGATGCCGTCGCGCCACGGCGCGACGCTGGTGGGGAAATCGAGCCCGCTCAATAAAACATGCGACTCGTCGAGTTTTCCGTCGCCATCGCGATCGCGCAGCCAGCGGACGCGACCCCCGCCGGGCGCCCCCAGCGGATAATCGGCCATCTCGACGACCCACACTCGGCCATCGTGTCCAAAAGCGATGTTGATCGGATCATCGACCAGCGGCTCGGCAGCCACCAGGTCAACTTGAAAACCCTCCGGCACGCGAATCGACCGCAGCGCCGCTTGCGGATCGCGCGGCTTGTCGGCCGGCGCTTCCTCTTTCAAGATCTCGGCCACGCGCCGCGAAATGAGGTCTTCGGTTCCCGATTGCCAACGCCCGGGTTGGTTGTAGTAGATCATCGAGAAATCGACTTCATAACCCCCTTCGGCCCGCATCCGCTCGCTGGCGACATAAGCGAACACATCATCGGTATAAGCTGCCACCCACACTTGATCGGCCGGGAGCTCTTGCTCCAAGCGCATCTGATAATCGACGACCACTTCGCCACCCAAGAAGACCCACACGAGCTCCTTGCCGAATTGCCAAGTGTGAATCGGATCGGGGTAGGTCTCGGGCAAGCGGCCCATCTTCTGCCAAGTGGCCAGCATCGATTCGGCCCAGCGGCGGCGATGGACGTTGGGGTCCGACTTGGCCGCCTCGAGCTCCGCCTTGGTCGGCCGCTCGGGGGCCAGGCCCGCGTAACCGAAGTGCGCGACCGGCGAAGCGTTCAGCTGCTTCCACTGCCCCTTGAGCGCCGCTTCGATCTTGGCGGCCATCTCCGCGCCGTGCTCGAGCGCATCGGGGTAACCGGTGCGCGGTTCCGGATTCGCATCAGCCCCGCAACCAATCACGGGCACGAACACCGCGCCGGCATGTTTGCGCTCGAGTTCGCTGGCCGACAATCCCGCCCAGTCGCCGCTCACGCGATTGAAATCGGGCCCGAGCGTCGTGCAATGGCAGGCATACATGAAGGCCGCTCCGAGCAACTGGCCGTCGCTCGTCACTGCGCGCAGCAAGCGCACGCGGCGATCGACCGGCCCATCGGCTTGCACGCCAAAGCCGCTCCAGATGCCGTTCTCGAGCACGCGGCGATTGACGGCGAAGCTCGCTTGCGTCTCGCCGACTTCAAGGTTGGCGCCACGGCGCGACTTCATCGCGTCGGCGACCGCTTTTAAAATGCCTTGCTCGATGCGAGCCGTGTTGCGCTCCAGCGCCGCTTTCTCCTGGTCGCTCAGCGGCGTGCGATACAAATTGGTGAGCCCCGAAGCGACATGCGGCGCAGCGTGCGAGTGCGTCGCGCAGATCACGATGTCGCTTCGCGGAATGCCGTACTCGGCCAGCACGCGCTCGGTGACGCGCTTGGTCATGTCGGCGACGACCGCGATCGAGTCGATCGATACCAGAACGAGCGCTTGCGGCTCGGCAGCGGCATCAGCCTGCTGCGCATCGCCTTCCTTCTTATCTTGCGCCGGCGGCGTTTGTTCGGTCAGCACCATCGCGCGAGCGAACAGCGGATCGGCCACTCCTTCATGCGGCTTCTCGCGCGTCGCATAACCGCTCAGCCGCACCGGCTCCTGCGGCGTCACTTCGGCTTTGCCAAAGCCGACGAGATATTTTTCAGCGGCCTGTGCGCTGCCGCTTGTCGCAATGACCAACACCCAAAGGGCGCTGATCTGCGCCCAGCGTTCAAGACACGTGAGCTTCATACGAAAACTCCTCATGGGCGCGGGGCGCCCAACGATCGGCAGAAGGAGAAAAGGAAGGAAGATGAATGGGCGGGATACTCCGCGCTCTCCGCGTCTCCGCGGTTAAAAGCGCGGCTAGTTCTGCTGCGACACCGACCTGAGCATCGAGGTGAGGATCG
Source organism: Aureliella sp. (assembly GCA_051960375.1). GTDB lineage: Bacteria > Planctomycetota > Planctomycetia > Pirellulales > Pirellulaceae > Aureliella. Next base: position 3,985 of record JBQCEI010001178.1, read on the forward strand.
CTTCGAAGACCAGCGCCTGCTGGTCCATATCGCGGTCCTCGCCTTGGATCTGCACTAGGTACAACTGATCCTCCAGTGGCATGCTAATTAGCTTGGAGACGATGACAAAGTCGAGGTAGTAAAACCGCTGCGTCGTCCCGTGGAAATCCTGATTGGCGATTTGCACGGTGAGCGGTTCGCTTTCGATGTCTTCATACTCAGCGTCCATCGCTTCGGCCGCTTCGCGCACCGCTTCTTCGGGCTCCAGGTCGGCCGCCAGCGGCATGATCGACAGAAACGAACCGCCGGGACTCTCGAGAATCACCCCCGCGCTCCGCTGTCCCTCCCCTTCCTCGGTGGCCGTCCACGAATCGGGATATAGGAACGATAAACCCATGCCGGAATACTGTTTTGGCATCAATCAACCTAATGCAAGCAAATTGCCAATGAGTCAAAAGTGAGAGAATAGGGAACCGAAAGCCGTATGCTGGCGGCGGAAGTGGACAGAACGCACTAGCCGCCAACGCAGCGCTTTGGCTACCATTCGGCGCAATTGTACAAAAAACGCGCTCGATTCAAAAACGGCTCGGCCGGCTGCGGGGATCGCGCGTTCTGATGAAACCGAAACGCGGGTGGCACGGAAGACACTTATGCAGGAACCGCCGAGCGGCGAACCGGGCTGCGCACGTGGGCTGCTAGCGACAGCGCCGCTGCGCTCGCTGTGCGCCGTCGCGTGCCTGGCGGTTCTCGCTTGCTCGAGCGGTTGCCGTGTGCTCCGTCGCAGCGACACGAAAGATCTCTCGACCGCGCGACAGTTCTCGCTCCGCGGAGCCGACGCGTTGCAGCAGCGCAAGTTTTCCGATGCCGAAAGTTTGTTCGTCGAAGCTTTGCGACAAAGCCCGAGCGACGAGCGCGCCCAGTGGGGTTTCTCGGAAGTCTTGTGGGAGCGTGGCGAGCGGGTCGAAGCGACCAAGCACATGGCCAAAGCGGTCGAACTCAGCGGCGCCAACCCCGACTTGCTCGTGCGGCTCGGGCAAATGTATCTCGAGCAAGACGACTTCGATCGCGCGGCCGAGCAAGCCGATGCGGCTCTGCGCGGCCATCGCAACAATCCCGCCGCCTGGGCTCTCAAAGGGGACGTCCTCCGCTGCCGAGGCCAACACGCCGAAGCGATCGATGCTTATCATCGCGCTCTGATCTACCGTCCCGACTGGCCCGAAGTTCAAGTGACCGTGGCCGAGCTGTATCGCTCGTCGAACCGTCCGCAGCGAGCTCTCGCGACGCTCGATCGGCTGGGCGATCAGCGTTCGGCGACGCAAGTTCCACCGCGAGCGTTCCTGCTGCGAGCTCAGTCGCTGGCCGACTTGGGCCAGCATGAGACCGCGCTATTGTGCTTGCGGCAGGTGGCTCCAACGATCGCGCCCGACCACACGGCGCTGCTGGTCGAATTCGCTCAGGTTCAGTATCAGCTGGGCGATTTGCTCGAAGCCCGGCAGAGCATCGCCCGGGCGCTGCAGCATGCTCCTGAGAGCAAAAACGCGCTCGCCCTTCAGGCCCGACTGGACGAAGCCTTCGCCCAAGATGGTGGGACTAAACCGAAGGTTCCAGTTAGATCGGTTAGTGGGCCAGCCGCCCGTTAAGGCGACCCTCTTACGGTTTGCCCACTCAAGTTTTGTAAGGTAGTGTTCGAGTGCGGTGGAAGTTCGTTAGTCCGTGCTTAGAACCCAACAGAGGGTAGCCCGAATGTCGTCGACCATAGAAGCTCAAATCTATCCCGTTTTTGAAAACCAAGAGCCCGGCGCTCCGGCGGTCATCCAAGCGGAATTCGTCGACCGTCGGCAAGCTGCACCGGGCCCCGGCCAACCCGGCTTCGTCGATCGCCGCCAGAACAGCTCGTCCAGCGCCGCCGGAGCCGAGCGTCGTCAGTTCGGCAACACGCACTACGGCCTCTCGCCAGCAGCCCGCGAACTGGCCGAAGCGATCGACAGCTACAAACTCCAGCACCGCCGCCGCTACGTGACCTAAGAAGAGATGCTGCAAGTGATCACCAAGCTAGGCTACGTCAAACAATAGCTCCTGGCTGCGAATCCCTACCAAGCGTTCAACTGTCCGGCCGCGGAAACGGTCGGCAATCCTACGTGGTACATCACGCCGTGATGTGACCCGCACCCGCGCACACGGCCTGCCGCGCTCCTTTGACGTCTTCCAGCCAGCCTCGTCGGCACGTTCGGGCCCCCCTCACAGCGTGACGCTCCCCGCAGGGCCGCAAATCTCTAGCGCGGCCCCTGAACCCGACCGCTTTCGCAGGGCTCTCTTGGATTATCGATTCAAGGTTTCAGCGGCCGGTGACCGAATTGACAACTCTCGCAGCCGCCGGTATCGTTGGAGCCACACAGCTGCTAACCGATCCCAAGCAGCAGCAAGGTGTACCAAAATGGCGGAGTAGCTCAGCTGGTTAGAGCAGCGGAATCATAATCCGCGTGTCGGGGGTTCGAATCCCTCCTCCGCTATTCCCTTTATTTTCTTGGGTCAAACGCACTTTGTAAGCGCCAATTTTGGTAGGGGTAAGTTTGGGCGATTGCACGGGCATTGCACGATCTGCGTGCAATACTACTGTGGAGACCCAAACTAATGTCAGGCGAGAAAAAGCTAGTCAAACCCTGCCCAGAATTCCCTCTCACCCCCACCGGCCACGGCTACTGGAAGAAGATCATCCGTGGCACCTCGTACACCTTCGGTGAACGATGGTGCAGCGCCGAGGACGCCCTCAAAGCCTACGAGAAGGATCGCGAGGCGATCGAGAGAGGACTGCCTCGTGAGTCGGTCGTCGAGCCCACGTCGCTCAAAGACGCCCTCGATATGTTCCTTGAAGCGAAGCTCACTCTGGTCCCCAAGAAGCAGCTCGCGATGCGCACTTGGAAAGACTACGAGACCGAATGCAAACACGTCATCAAGATACTGCCTGCGCGGACCCAGCTGCACAACCTTGGCCCTAACCACTTCCAGGCCCTGCTCGCAAGCTACGACGGGAGTCCGACCACCGTTACGAACCACATGATCCGTGCCGAGGTCGCGTTCAACTGGATCGAGGAGCGGTTCAACACGACGCTGAACAAAGGCGGCGTCTTCAAGAAGCCCAGCGCGACGGCGATACGGAAGCACAAAGCGGCCACGGCCAAGGGGCTAATACCACCGAGCCAGATCATGAAGCTGATCGAGCACGCGAAGAATCCGCAGATCAAAGCAATGCTGTGGCTGGCGATTAACTGCGGCTTCGGGAACGCTGACGTGGGCCAGCTGCCGCTGGAAACTCTCCTACGCCGTTTCAAAGACGGCTGGATAGAATACCCTCGGCCGAAGACCGGCATGGCACGAGCTGCCAAGCTGTGGCCAGAGTCGGTTGCCGCGCTGAAAGACGTGATCGGCCGGCGACAAAAGGGGCTCGTCTTTCTCACCAAGTACGGGAACCCGTGGTCGACCGACAGCAAGGCAAGCGCGATTTCGTCCGAGGTGGCCAAGATCAGAGACAAGCTGATCAAAGAGGGTCACGAGTTGAACTCCAGGCTCAACTTCTACGACTGCCGCCGCATGTTCCAGACGATTGCTGGAAATGCAGGCGACGAGTCAGCGGTGAGATTCGTGATGGGCCACGTTGCCGGCAAGAATGACATGTCAGCCATCTACAACCAAGGCTTCCTTGACACGCGGCTGATACGAATTGCAGATGCGGTCAAGGAATGGCTGCTTGGTAAAGACGAAAACGTCGGCAGTTACTTCGCAAGCAAGTAACGACCACAGCCGAGGTCGCATAGCGAGTTAGCTTGTCCAATATTCGTCGACGGCGTGTTGGCATGCCGCGCGTGAACGGTGACGAAGCGGCTCGTGCGATCCGCCAAATGCCATGGGGCGAAGGAGTTACGCCCGTGGCACCGACTGGCTGAGGACAAGATGCGGATAAACGCCGCGCTACGGAAGCAGGTTTGACCACCATCTGGTCAAACCTGCCCAGCCATCGGAACCGCAGCGACGATTCTTTATCGTCGCTCGCCGTACTTCGTCTGGGCGTCTGCGATCCGCGACTGAACGCTTATAGGAACTTGCACTTTCTGACTTTGGTTTTCTCAGGGACGAGTTGCAGCAGAGCATATCTGGGCACGCGATACGCCGGTGAACCTTTCTTACCGACGTCTACAAATTCGAGCCGGCCGTCTTTGATCCAGCGGGTGACTGTCTGATGTCGCACGCGAAGAGCCTCAGCAGCCTCTGGCACTGTCATGAACAGGTCGGGCGACTGCGCCTTTTGGATTCGCTTGACAGCAGCGATTGCGTTGACCGGATTGACCAGCTCTCGCACTGGCTCGGGATCGATTCCCGACATAATCGCCTCATCATTGGCCTTCCGGAGCAAGGCCGCAGCATCCTCGTAGATCCACAGGTCCCGCTCGGGCACTTTCCGCAACTTCTGCAGCTCGTGCAGGACTTTATCAAGCGCCTTCATAGCCAGCCCCCACCACAGCGCGGCGACGACTGTGAGTCAGCGAAGTACAACTACTGTCGATGAATCCATGCATTAGTACGACCCGCAGAAAGCGGCGTTGTACTGGGCCTGACGCTTCGCTTGGCGGTGAGCCCACAGTGGAGTTGCCAACAGCTTGCACTTGGCAATAAGCTTGCTGGCCTTGCCCGCCTTGCCGACCTCATAGTAGTACGAGTAGCGAGCGCGCAGACGGTTCAGCACACGCTCATACTTGGTAGCTCGCTCAAGTCTTTGTCGTTGGCTCATCGTTTTTCCTCGGTAGTTGAAGGGTGTTCATCAAGTAACCACCGCTCGACACGGGAAGTGGCCTAAAAGATACAAATAAAAGTCCTGGAATGCCCCCGCTTTCAGTCCAAATTCATGAGAGCAATGATCGAGTGACTGATAAAAGAGCGCTGTGCCGCAGTAGTGAAGGCGCGGCCGTAGAGAAAACCGGCCAGCAAGGCAAGAATGCCCCTGAAGTCAGAATGCAGAGCAAACTGTGCAGCCCAGGTAGAAGATGTGGTATTCGCCGCGCTCGAGCACATGCGAGTGGAGTGCAACGGTCGCGAGTAGTTTGGGCGCCCGCATCTCGTCTCACCGGTGGCTGTGAAAGCTCACCGTGGACCGCCTTTGCGCGCATGCTTTGTTCCTCTGCCCAACCAAGGCGCGTTTATCCTAAATTCTGCCGCAGGTCTGCCTAGAAGTTTTCGACAGGAAAGAGCGGTAGCAGATCGCCGACACCCGAGTTGACGAAGCCGACTAGTGCGCGAGGAATGCTGAACTAACGCCTACTTGTTGCGATACGAGTTACGGCATTGAGGGTCGTCCAGATCGGCAGTAACACTTTACTTGCTCACGCTCTCGATGCTCGAACTGGTGGACGTAGCATCGATTCGAGTAGTTTTGGCGACACCTCCGAGCGTCGCTTCAGACGAATCTGCTCCGCATGGACTAGAGCAGCTAGGTTCAGTCCGTGTTCCAGCACGATCGGCAGCCAGGATCGTGTACGCTGCTTGCTGGCCTGCCCAAACAGTGCGGTGGCAAGATACTGCTCCAGAGAGCGAGGCTCATCATTCAGGCCCCAGCGGCGGCAGTACGGAGAGGTCTTGTAGTGCACAATTTCGTACAACAGGCTCTCTTGGCAGTCTACGACCGTCCGCAAGTGTTTGAGCTGTTTACGAAGGACTCGGATATCCGGAGTCGCATCGCAACGGCAAGGCTTATTT
>JBQCEI010001179.1:0-3330 GCA_051960375.1 Aureliella sp.
CCACACCACCCCCCCCCCCCCCCCCCCCCTCCGCGGTAAAAAACAAAGGTTCGTACCGTGAGCGAAGGGTAGTGCGATGGGACTGATCAAAGAGTTTCGCGACTTCGCGATGCGCGGCAGTGTGGTCGATCTGGCGGTCGGCGTGGTCATCGGAGCGGCGTTCGGCAAGATAGTCAGCTCGCTGGTCGGCGACATCATCATGCCGGCGGTGGGTTTGCTGGTCGGCGGCGTCGATCTGAGCAAGTACAAATACGTCCTCAAGCCCGCCCAAGACAGCCAGGAAGAAGTAGCCATTCGCTTTGGCAACTTTGCGCAGTCGATCATCGACTTTCTGATCATCGCCCTGGCGATCTTCCTGGTCGTCAAACTGATCAACACCGCCCGGCGGAAACGCGAAGGCGTTCCGCCCGAGGCGCCCGCCATACCGGAAGATATCCTTTTGCTGCGTGAGATCCGCGACGAGCTCCGCCAGCGATAATGCGGGTAGCGTGTTTGGGACCTCGTGCCTAAACTTAGGCTTGAAGGTACGTCACTTCGAGTCTGTTTTTTTGTGCAAGCAGTTTGGGATCTATGAGCACCCGTCGTCGTTGTCGTGAAGTGGTTTTGCAGATTCTCTACGAGGATGACCTGAACCCGGAACGCAATCTGAAAAACTCCGAGCAGTTTCTCGTGTCGCGGCTCAAGGGAATCCGGCCGCTGGTGGAGTTCGCCAACAATCTGCTCCGCGGCGTTCGCCAGAACCGCCGCGAAATCGACAAGCAGCTGGGCGAAAAGGCCACCAACTGGTCGCTCAGGCGCATGGCAGCCATCGATCGCAACATCTTGCGGCTGGCCGGCTACGAGATCCTCTTCGGCGGCACGCCGGGCCGGGTGGCCATCAACGAAGCGGTGGAATTGGCCAAGCGCTACGGCGATCGTCAATCGGGCCAGTTCGTCAACGGCGTGCTCGATCGCTTGCTGCACGATCAACAGGGCGCCGATAATCAAGGCGTCGATGCGCAGGGCGCTGAGTCAGAGCAATCGTCCATGCCCAATCTTTAACCGCCCAGACGCGGAGAGCGCGGAGGCTTTCGCATGGCAGCTCGCAAACCACGCCTCGCACGGATCGACGATGCTGCTGATGACGTTGCCGAGGGCGCACCCGGCGATGCGCAGCAAGCTTCGGCTGAGCGTCTACCGGACGAACCCGCCAGCGAGGAAGTCGCTGAAGAGGAAGTCGGCTTATCGCTCGAAGAGCTCGGCCAAACCTACGCTCAGTTGCTGGGGCAGGGAACCGTTCCTTATCAAGCTCCCGAAGCCGCCAGCGAAGAAGAGGCTGAGGAGGCTGCTATCGGTTTCGACCCGATCGCCGGCGAGCTGATCGAGAACGACCAGTGCCCGATCACGCCGCTATCGATTCTCGAAGCGATCATGTTTGTCGGCCGCCCCGATAGTTCACCAATCGAAGCCGACTTAATAGCAAGCATGATGCGCGGCGTTCGCTCGGCGGAGATTGCCCAGTTGGTCGACGAGCTCAACGCGATCTATGCCAGCGAAGGGCACGTCATGCGGATCGTCGCCAGCGGCGAAGGCTTCCGCATGCAATTGGCCGACGAATTCCAATCGATCAGCGACCGCTTCTACGGGAGCGTGCGCGAGATCAAGCTGACGCAAGCCGCCATCGATTGCCTGGCGATTGTGGCTTATCGGCCCGGCATCACTCGCGAGGAACTCGAGGAACAGCGTGGCCAGCCCAGCGGCGGCATCCTCAACCAACTCGTCCGCCGCCAACTGATCGAAATCCGCCGCGCCGGCGACGGCAAAAAAGATCGTACGCGTCGCTACTACCCAACCGAGCGCATGCTCAAGCTAGCCGGCATCGACTCGCTGGACGAACTCCCCCAGACCGAAGACTTCGAACGCTAGCGCCGCTTTCTCTCCTCCGCGCTCTCCGCGTCCTCCGCGGTAAAAACTCTTCGACGCGCCGCGCCTCGCGGCAGCCCCGAAGGGCATAGACCTTGCACGCCCACAGCTTTTAAGAAAAAATGTCTGATTGCGCGCAGGTTCGCATTTTCGCAGGCCCCTTTTCCCAACTCACGCGAACTCCTTAATGAACGAAGAAACGCTTCAGGAAATCCAGCAGGTTTATGGTGTAGAAAACTGGTCGGCGGGATATTTCGACATCAACTCGAAGGGGCACATTACCGTCCGGCCGATTCAAGGCGACCCGCGTTCGGTCGATCTCAAAGAGCTCGTCGACAGTCTGCTCCGCGATCGCCGCCTCCATTTGCCGCTGCTGATTCGTTTTCCGCAGATGCTGACCAGCCAGCTGCGGGCGCTGACGGCCGCTTACCACACGGCGATCACCGAGTACGGATACGCCGGGCATCACTATCCGGTCTATCCGATGAAGGTCAATCCGCGCCGCGAAGTGGTCGAGGAATTCCTGCGCGATAGCGCTCGCTGCCGCGTGGGACTCGAATGCGGCTCGAAGGCCGAGCTCTATGCGGCCATCGCTCAGGAGCAAACGCCCGAGTCGCTGCTGCTGTGCAACGGTTTCAAAGACGAAGCGTTCGTCAAGACCGCCATGCTCGGCGTGCTGGCTGGCAAGCGGGTGGTGATTGTCGTCGAGAAGATGAACGAGCTGCGGATGGTCATCAAGGTGGCTCAGCAGCTGGGCGCCGCGCCGTGGATCGGCCTGCGAGCCAAGCTGTACTCGAAAGGCTCGGGCAAGTGGGCTTCCTCTGGCGGCGACTCGGCCAAATTCGGCCTGACGACCTCCGAGATTCTCGACTGCGTGCGGCTGCTCAACGAAGCCAAGCTGATGAGCAACTTGAAAGTGCTGCACTTCCACATCGGCTCGCAGATCACCGACATCAAGCGCGTCAAGAACGCGATGAAGGAAGCGGCTCGCGTCTACGCCAAGCTGCGGCAGATCGACTGCAACATCGAATACCTCGACATCGGCGGCGGTCTGGGTGTCGACTACGACGGATCGAAGACGCGGTATGAATCGAGCGTCAATTACTCGGTGCAAGAGTTCGCCAACGACGTGGTCTACACGGTGCAGATGATCTGCGACGAAGAGAATGTGCCGCATCCGAATCTGGTCACCGAGAGCGGCCGATTCATGTCCGCTTACCACACGGTGTTCATCACCTCGATCCGCGACGAAATCGAAACCTTCGCCGACGACATTCCCGAAGTCACCATCGACGAAGACGATCCGCAGGTGATCACCGAACTGAAAGAGCTTTGCGACAGCATCAACGGCAAGAACTTCGCCGAGTACTACCACGATGCGCTCGAACACAAGGACGGACTGCACACGCAGTTCAATCTCGGTCTGAT
>JBQCEI010001180.1:0-3685 GCA_051960375.1 Aureliella sp.
CGGCTGCAACGATCCGTCGCGCTATGCGCTGCGCTTGCTGGCCAGCGTCATCGCTGATGAATCGGGAAGTCGGCTGTTTTGGGAGCTGATCGATACGGGGCTCGCCGAGACCGCCGCGCTATGGCCTCAGTTCTTCCAGGAATGCGGCTGCATCGTCGGTTACTTGTGCTGCGCTCCCGAGGATACGCAGCAGAACATCGATACGATTCGCCGCGTCTTCCAGCAAGTGATCGACCACGGCGTCAGCCAGCGCGAACTCGACTTGGCTCGCAACAAGATTGTCTCGAGCTTGATCCTCTCGGACGAACGGCCGAGCAATCGCTTGTTCGCCCTCGGCCAGTCGTGGCTCACGCGCCGCCGCTACGATCCGCTCGATGCCGTGCTGGCTCGATATGCCGCCGTCACCCCCGACGACCTCCGCGAAGTCGCCGTGCAGACGCTCGCCCAAACGCCGACGACCGTGCAAGTCGTCAACGTCGACTGAGCAGGCCTCAGGCTTCAGGCTTCAGGCTTTAGGCTTCAGAAGACCGTTGATTCCCTGAGGCCTGACGCCTGAAGCCTGACGCCTCAATCGCGGCGTATGAACTGCAGGTGGCGATGCCAGCGCTCTTCGTCGAGCTTGGGGAAATCGACGCGCAGGTGCACGCCGCGCGATTCGGTGCGAGCTAGGGCGGCTTGCGTCATCAGCTGGGCCACGGTGATCATATTCTGCAATTCCCAGCCGGCTTTCGATTGGAAGCTGTACGGCAGCACGTAACGGCTATATGCCTGGATCGCGCTGAGGGCTTCCTCGAGTCGATCGGCGCGGCGCTGCACGCCGACCAGACGCCACATCAGACTCTGCAGCGAGTTGCGGATGTCGGAGACGTCGAGCGCCGTGGCGTGATTCTTTTCGGGCTTAAAGGAAAGATTCGGCACGCGGAAATCGTCCGGCATTTTGAGCGCCAGTTCGCTGGCCGCTCGCCCGACGCGAGCGCCGAAGACGAGGCCTTCCAGCAGACTGTTCGAGGCTAAGCGATTGGCGCCGTGCAATCCCGTGCTGGTGACTTCTCCGGCGGCCCATAGCCCGTCGATCGTCGTGCGGCCATCGATGTCGACGACGACGCCGCCGATCATGTAGTGAGCGCCGGGGCGCACGGGAATCGGATCGCTGGTGATGTCGAGATCGAACTTGGCGCAAGCTTGTGCAAAGCCGGGAAACTCTTCGCGGACCTTGGCTGGATCGAGATGCTGCAGCGACAAGTAGACGCAGGAATGCTGCGTCTTATCCATCTGCATCACGATCGCCTGGCTGACGACGTCGCGCGGCGCTAGTTCGAGGCGGCTGTCGTAATCCTTCATGAAGCGATAGCCATGCACGTCGAGCAAGTGCGCGCCGGCGCCGCGCGTCGCTTCGGTCACCAGCGTGCGCGAGCTGCCGGCGATGTAGAGCACGGTGGGATGGAACTGCATGAACTCCATATCGCGGAGCACCGCACCGGCGCGATACGCCAGCGCATGGCCATCGCCGGTGGCGACGCGCGGGTTGGTCGATTCGCGATAGATCTGGCCGCAGCCACCGCTGCACAGAATGGTTTGCTTGGCCCACACCAAAATCGGTTGGCCGTCTTTGCGGGCGACGATCGCGCCGCGGCATACGCCATTTTCGGTCAGCAGGTCGATCGTGAAAGTTCGCTCCCAGATGCTGACATTGGGATGAGCCCGCGTGCGCTCGATCACCGCTCGCATGACTTCGCGACCCGTCGCATCGCCCAGGGCGTGGATGATGCGCTGATGCGAGTGGCCTCCTTCGCGGCCGAGCATCAATTCGCCTTCGTGGCTGTCGAAGCGCGTCCCCCAGTTAATCAGTTCGGAGACGCGCTGTGGCGCTTCGCGCACGACCAGGTCGACCAGTTCAGGATCGCATAGAGTGCCGCCCGCGGTGAGCGTATCGCGGACGTGATCCTCAAAGCGATCTTCGGGATCCCAAACGCTCGCTATGCCTCCTTGGGCGTAGTTGCTGTTGCTTTCCTGAATCGCGTCCTTGGTGATGACGATGCACTGCACGCCTGGATCGATTTCGTTAGCCGCCCGCAACCCCGCCAGACCGCCGCCGATGATCAGAACGTCGGTGAAGAAGTGCGGCTGCGACTTGAGATCGAACGGGACGAGATAACGCGGCGAACTCGGCCCGGGCTTGGTGATGTCGGGAAGCGCCGCAACGGCGGGAAGAACCATGCAATATTCTTTCTGATGACGCAGGCGGAGAGCGCCGAGCATCCTCCGCGCTCTCCGCGCCTCCGCGGTAAAAAAAGAAGCCGGCTTACAGTCGGCAATGCTCGGCGATTTCTGCAGCCGTTTTGAGATAACCGACGTAGAACGGACCGAACTGGCCGTACTTGGCGCTCGCTTCGTCAAAACGCATGCGGTAGACGATCTCTTTGAGGTACTGCGGATTGCGAGCCCACAGCGTGACGCCCCATTCCCAATCGTCCAAGCCGACCGAAGCGGTGACGACTTGAGTTACTCGGCCGGCGAAGCTCATGCCGCTCTGAGCGTGCTCGGCCATCATGCTGTTGCGATGCGAGAAAGGAGTCGTGAACCAGTTAGCGCCGACGACGCGACTCTTGTTCATCGGATAAAAACACATCGCCGGCCAGGTCGGCAGCTCGGGGGCGATCCGCTGCTCGTTCATCATCGGCAGCCGCTTTTCGTAGGCAGCTACCTTGGCGGTAAACGCGGGCGAGCTTGCGTCTTCGCCGCTCGACTTCAAACGCTCGGCGTATTGTTCGACGCTCGGCACGTATTCCGAGATCTCGGTCAGCGACACAAACGAGTAAGTGGCTTCGAGCGCCGGCCCCAGTTCGCTAGCCAGGAGCGCTTGATGGACGCTGTCGATCTTCAGCGGATCGCCATCCAGCGCGATCGTGCCGAAGTCGGCTTTGTGTCCGGAGACGATAAAGCTTTGCAACCGCGCCGGGGCGTTTGGGCCCTGCGGATCAAGCGCTGCGACGAAGGCATCGATGCCGCGGCGGCGGGCATCGGGCCAAAGCGATTGCAGACGCTCGCGATGGAAGCGATAAAAAGTATGCGTGCAGTGCCACCCCTGGATCGGCGTCAGCGACGGGGCCGGGATGTCGGAGGGTCGAACCGAAGGAGCGTGAGAAGGGGCGTTGGAAGATGGATTGGAAGGGGCATTCATCGTACAGGCAATTCCCGCCACAGGCAGAACTAAGCGACCGGCCGCCAGCTGCGACCGCAAACACGCATTTTAGGCAGATCGAGCCAGAATAACATCACGGCAAGCCCCTGATTGGGGGCTCGAGTAAGCGGGAGGATGACAGTCACATGGAATGGGGCGCAATCACTCGCGAATCGCTCGAGGAAATGATGGCTGCCGGCCTCACTGAGATGGACGACTCGGTCCAGGCCGCCTGGCATGCCATGCGCATCGAACCCGAGAAGTGGCAGTGCAGTCCTTGGGGCGATGCCGGAGGCGGCTTTTGGGCGGTCGCGGTCAAGGACCACCAAGTCGTTTGGTACAACGACATTGAAGACGGCTTCAACGTCAGCCCGTTTACGCGGTGGGGCACGATCGACGAGTACTGGTGCAATGACACAAGCTTTGCCGAATTCTTGTTAGGCTTGCCGGAAGCGCAGGCAGCAGAGTCTTGGAGCGACAGCATGTCAGCGACAACGGTGCCAT
>JBQCEI010001181.1:0-3791 GCA_051960375.1 Aureliella sp.
TTCATTATACTCGGCCGCTCCGCGTTTCGAAACGAAATCAGTGGGCTGATCCGCCGGCCGAACCGCCGGCCCTTAAAAGGCTAGCTTAGCCCGCGAGGTGGCGAGCATTCCTCTGCATTTCCCCACAGTCTCCGGCGGTAAAAAGTCCGTCTGGACCATTTTTCGCACCTGGGATTGTCGAAAATAGCAGCTTCGCATACCCTTTTTATATGGAAATCAATTCGCCCGCGGCGAGCCTTGCTGTCATGGACACTGAACATCTTCTACCGCCCGAACCCGGCCCGGGTGACGGCGTCCGACCGATCGATCAGGCCGTGTTGGATTTATTGCGCAGCAATCAGGGGATGACGGTCCAGGAACTGATCGACCGCTTGCAAGTGACCGCGACGGCGGTCCGCCAGCGGCTGGATCGACTGGTTCAAGTCGAGCTGATCGAGCGCCGCAAGGTGGTCGCTGGCCGGGGGCGGCCTCAGTTTCGCTATTTTCTCACTTCGCTCGGGATGCGGTATGCCTCGGCCAGCTACGCCGCCTTGGCGTTGGCGCTCTGGCAAGAGGTGATGGAGCTTCCGAACCCGGCCCTGCGGCAGCGCATCCTTCGCAAGGTCGGGCGGCGCATGGGTACGGAGCTGAAGGTTGAATTGCCTGCAAACGCCACTTTGGCCGAACGCATGGGAGCGGTCGCCGGCAGTTTGACGCAGCACCGAGTGCCCGCGGTCGTCGATCAAGTCGGCGCGCTTCCGGTGCTGCAAGTGCGAGCTTGCCCCTATCCCGAGCTGTCGGGACAGGACGGGCAGCGCTCGCTGTGCGAACTGGAACAGGAAATGATCAGCGAAGCGGTAGGCCAGCCGATGCATTTGGATTCTTGCCGGCTGGACGGTCACCACATGTGCCAGTACCGCCCGATCTTCCCGTCGCCGACCGAATCGGCAGCGGGTGAATCGGCAGCGGGTGAATCCGCAACGGGCGAATCCGCAAGCGAGCTGACGCAACCGACGAGCGACGATGGAACGAGTTAAGGGCCAAGAGCCTTTGATTGGATCGACACAAGACAACCCAACCTCACCGTCGGCTCGAGCCTGCGGTTTGCAGATAGAAACCGGGCGCTACCGCGTGCCGGGTGATTAATTCAACAACCACGCGGCTGAAAGCGGACCGTTTAGCCGGCAAAAGTGGGAATAAGCGAGTAAGGCCCGAAGAGGATGAACGTCCACATGACGCACGTATTGAAGATCGAAAACCTGCATGTATCCGTCGAAGGGAAGCCGATCCTGCGCGGAGTCAACCTGGAGATGAAGTACGGCGAGACGCATGCGCTCATGGGCCCCAACGGCTCGGGCAAAAGCACGCTGGGCTTGGTGATTGCCGGCCATCCCGGTTACGAAGTCACCGAAGGCTCGATCACGCTCGACGGCGAGGATCTGCTGGCGATGGAAGCCGACGCGCGAGCCCGCGCCGGTATCTTCATCGCCTTCCAGCGGCCGGTCGCGATCCCGGGTGTGAAGATGGCTGACTTCCTCCGCCACGCCACGACCAACGTCCGCCGCCCGGACCGCAAAGAAGGTGAAGAGCTGATTCCGATGCGCGACTTCCGCAAGGAACTCAAGTCGCGGATGGAGCAGCTCAAGATGGACCCTGAGTTCGCTCGTCGCTATGTCAACGAAGGTTTCTCCGGCGGCGAGATGAAGCGGGCCGAAATCCTCCAACTGGCCATGCTGCAGCCCAAGTTCGCGATCCTCGACGAAACCGACAGTGGCCTGGACGCCGACGCGGTTCGCCTGGCAAGCGCGAGCATTGCTGAGATCGGCCGCGAGAAGATGGGCCTGTTGATCATCACTCACCACGACAAGTTGCTTGAGCACAATCCGCCTCAATTTACGCATGTCATGCTCGGCGGGCGCATTGTCGAGACCGGCGGACCAGAGCTTGCACGTGAACTTCATGCGCAAGGTTATGACCGCATTCGTCAGGCGCATCCCGATGCCAATGCTGCCAATCAGCAAATGCTGCAAGAAGAAAACTCGCAAGTGGCTGCGGGAGCCGCTGGATAGTCGCAGGCCGCTCGTTTGGTTCGCAGCGCCCCCGAGGCTGCGAACGTGAGCAAGCCGAGCGAAACAGGCAAAAAAGCAAAACTTTCCGGGAAAGCGTCTCAGCACCCAAAGGCAGACGCTCGACTCGATACGCGATTAGCTGGATAGAACAAGAGCAGGAACGATTCTCATGTCACTCGACGTTTCCCTGGACACTTCGGACGCGATCGGCGAGATCAACAAGTACGATTTCCGCACCGAGAGCAAAGCCGTCTTCAAAGCCCGCAAGGGAATCGACCGCCAGATCGTGGCCCAGATCTCCGAGATGAAAAACGAGCCGAAGTGGATGCTCGATTTTCGCTTGAAGTCGCTCGACATTTTCAACGCCAAGAAGATGCCGACCTGGGGTGGCGACATCGCGGTCAACTTCCAGGACATCTACTACTACCTCAAGCCGACCGAAGGCCAGGGGCGCACCTGGGAAGACGTCCCGCAAGAGATCAAAGACACCTTCGACAAGCTGGGCATTCCGCAAGCCGAGCGCCAATACCTGGCCGGCGTGAAGGCTCAGTTTGAAAGCGAAGTCGTCTACGGTTCGCTCAAGGAAGACCTGGCCAACCAAGGGGTCATCTTCCTCGACACCGACTCGGCTCTCCGCGAACACCCCGATTTGATGCGCGAGTACTTCGGCAAAATCATTCCGCCGACCGACAACAAGTTCGCCGCGCTGAACTCGGCCGTCTGGTCGGGTGGCTCGTTCATCTACGTTCCCAAGGGAGTGAAGATCGAGTTTCCGCTGCAGGCCTATTTCCGCATCAACGCGGAGAACATGGGTCAGTTCGAGCGCACGCTAATCATCGTCGACGAAGGCGCGGAAGTGCACTACGTCGAAGGCTGCACCGCCCCGATG
Source organism: Aureliella sp. (assembly GCA_051960375.1). Taxonomy (GTDB): domain Bacteria; phylum Planctomycetota; class Planctomycetia; order Pirellulales; family Pirellulaceae; genus Aureliella. The sequence goes on from JBQCEI010001181.1 coordinate 2,938, forward strand.
TACAGCAGCGAGAGCCTGCACTCGGCGGTCGTCGAAATCATCTGCAAGCGCGGCAGCCGCTGCCGGTACACGACGATCCAGAACTGGGCCAACAACATCTACAACCTCGTCACCAAGCGAGCGATGGCCTACGGCGACGCAACAATGGAATGGGTCGACGGCAACCTGGGCAGCAAGTTGACGATGAAGTATCCGGCCGTGTACATGATGGAACCGGGCGCCCGCGGTGAAATCCTATCGATCGCCTTCGCCAGCGCTGGCCAGCATCAAGATGCCGGTGGCAAGCTGGTGCATGCTGCTCCGCACACCACCGGCCAGATCATCAGCAAGTCGATCAGCAAGAACGGCGGTCGCAGTAGCTACCGCGGTCTGGTCCGCGTCGAGAAAGACGCGCATCACAGCCGCTGCAACGTCGTCTGCGATGCCTTGATCCTCGATCCGCGCAGCCGCAGCGACACCTACCCGTATATCGAGATCCTCGAGCAGGACGTGTCGATCGGTCACGAAGCCAGCGTCTCGCGCATCGGCGAAGAACAGCTGTTCTATTTGATGAGCCGCGGTCTGAGCGAGGCCGAAGCCAGCACCATGATCGTCAACGGCTTCATCGAGCCGCTGGTCAAGGAGCTGCCGATGGAATACGCAGTCGAAATGAACCGCTTGATCCAGCTCCAAATGGAAGGCTCGGTCGGTTAATCAAGCCGCAGAGTGCCCGCCGGGACCGCTGGCAACATCAGCCCCAGGGCGCTAGCCGCGGTTGGCTGGTCGCGTTCGGCAGCTTGCGTTTTCCGTACGGCTGGAACCGGACGCTATCGCATGCCGGCTGATGTGCGCTTAGCACATCGCCCATTGAACAT
>JBQCEI010001182.1:0-4105 GCA_051960375.1 Aureliella sp.
CGGCGACGAACTGCCCCATCGCCGACGCCAAAAACCAGGCTCCCATCATCATGCCGACCAGACGCGCCGGCGAGAGGCTGGTGACCATCGACAGACCGATCGGCGACAAACACATCTCGCCAGCCGACAGGCACACGTAGCCGAGCACGAAGTAACCGATCGGCACCAGCCCCTCGACCGCATTGCGGCCGCCCCAGACGAATGAGTAGAACCCGAGCCCGAGCAGCAACAGGCCAAAAACAAACTTCAGCGGCGTGGAAGGATTCAAGCCGCGGCGCTGCAGCGCCGGCCAGAGCATCGCAAACAGCGGGCTGAGCGCGATGATCAAGAGCGGATTGATCGCGTTGTTGACCGAAGCGGGATTGAACTGCATGCCGAAGATATCGAGGTTCACGTTGCGCTCGGTATACAAATTGAGCGATCCGCCCCCCTGCTCGTAGAAACCCCAGAAGAGCACGCTGAAGACGATCAGCACCAGGGCCGCCAGGAGCTGATTGCGCTCGCGCTTGGTCGGCTGTGAAAAGGCTTGATAGATCAGAAACACCAGGGCTGCTAGAGCTAGCGGATTGAAGATGTAATCCATCGCCCGGTAGTTCAGCAGCAGCAAGGCGAACAGCGGGACCATCAGCCACGATGCCACATACACCGTCCATTCCCAAGAGAGCGGTCCGACCGCTGACCGGCGAAGCAGCTCGGGGTTGGGCGACACGCCGAGGTCGCCCAGGTAACGCTTGCCGAAGGTGAAGATCAGCAAGCCCAAGATCAAAAAGATGCTCGCACAGCCGAACGCCATGTGCCAGCCGCCCCACGGTGCGTAAGCGATCCAGCCACACAGCGCGCCGCCACCGAGGGCACCGATGTTGATGCCCGCATAAAAGATCGTGAAAGCGCTGTCGCGGCGCGGATCGGCTTCGGCGTACAGGTCGCCGACGATCGTCGAGATGTTCGGCTTGAAGTAACAGTTGCCGCAAGCGACAAAGCCCATGCCGAGATAGAAGGTCCACTCGGCCGGCGCTGCTAAGAGCAAACTGCCCAGAGCCATCGTGATGCCGCCGAAGTAGATCGCTCGCCGGTGTCCGAGCAGCTTGTCGGCGATGATGCCGCCAAAGAGTGGCAGCGAGTAGACGAGCGCTTGATACGAGCCATAGATGAGGTTGGCTTCGGTGTCGCTCTTGCGCATCGCGTTGGTCATGAACAGGACCAATAACGCTCGCATGCCGTAGAACGTGAACCGTTCCCACATCTCGGTGAGGAATAGCACGTAGAGGCCGAGCGGATGGCCGGCCAGCGTCGGCCCCGAGTCGGCAAGGGGTGGTCTGGTGTTCGTCATGAGCGGTGCCGGAGGAGAAGATTTTTTACCGCGGAGACGCGGAGAGCGCGGAGATCGGGTGTTAGTAATGTCCGGTCTTGGCTTTCATCACCGCGCGGATGCGGGGCACCATGACGAGCAGCAGCAATGCCGATACGCTCAGGCCCGCGAAGTTGATCCAGAAGACGGTCGACTTGTCCTCGCTATCGGCTCCGACGTGCCCGAGCACGCCGGCCAGCTTATTGCCGATCGAAGTCGACAGGAACCAGCCCCCCATCATCAGCGCCGTCAGCCGCGGCGGGCTGAGCTTTGAAACGAGCGACAATCCCATCGGGCTCAAACACAGTTCGCCGACGGTGATCACGGCATAAGTCGAAACGAGCCACCAGGCGGACACTTTGTACTGGCCATTGTCGCTCGAGTAGACCGCCGCGATCATGATCAGCGTCGACAAGGCAGTGATCGACAGCCCGAGGGCGATCTTGGCCGGGGTCGACGGTTCGCGGCCGCGCGAGGCCAGGAATGAGAAAACGCTGACGACCACCGGGGTGAAGATGACGACGAAGAATGGATTAAGCGACTGGAATAGCTCGGTCGAAATCAGCGACAGCTTCTCGCCTGGCGCTGGCCACTGCTCCTTCGGAAGGTTCTCGAAATACGAGTTCACGTTGCCGTCGGGGCCCGGGCTCGTCGTAACCACTTGTTCCAGTCCCACCGAGTTGGCGGCAGGCTGAATCGCAGCCGGCATTTCGCGATGCGTGTAGTCTTCAGCCCAGCGGGTGAGCACGTTGCCATTCTGATGGAAGACGGCCCAGAAGATGATGACGACGGCGAAGATATACAGCAGCGAACCAATCGGCTTTCGATCCTCTGCCGAAGCTCGCGCAAAGGTGCTCAAGTAAAATAGCACCACCGGGATGCAGGCGAAGAGAAAAGCGTCGTTCGACCTCGAGCCGAAGAGGGTTATCGGCCCTTCGCTGCCTTGAATCATTGCCAACACCTGGCCGGCGAAAAAGCCGAGCGTCGCGAAAATCAGCGCGGGCAGAAAGATGATCGCGGCGATGCGCCCCAGCGACATGTCCTCGGGCTGGGCCGGCTTAAGTTGATCGCCCGCGGCCACTCGGCTGCGGAACGATAGGAAGACGGCCAGGCCGATCAACATCCCTACGCCCGCCGAAGCGAAAGCTGCTCCCCAGCCCACGTTGTTGCGAAGGTAGGCGGCCACAAAGTTGCAGATGAAGGCACCGATGTTGATGCCCATGTAAAAGATGTTGTAGCCGCGGTCCTTTAAGTGGATGTATTCCTCGCGATTGTAAAGGTTGCCCAACAGCGTCGATATGTTCGGCTTGAACAGTCCGTTGCCGATGATGATCATCGTCAGCGCGATGCCAAAGGCAGTCAGTCCCGGCACGGCCAGACACAAGTAGCCGGCGGCCATCAGCGCCCCGCCGGCGACGATCGTCTTGCCGTAACCGAAGATGCGGTCGGCCAGCAGACCGCCCAGGAAAGGCGTCAAATAGACCAGAGCCAAGTAGGTCCCGTAGATGTCGTTGGCCGCGTCATCGCTCAGCCCCAACCCACCTTTTTCCAAGCTGCCGGTCATGTAGAGAAAGAAGATGCCGAGCATCAAGTAGAAGCCGAACCGCTCCCACATCTCGGTAAAGAAGAGGACATACAGTCCGGCAGGATGCGATCCGGCCTTGGGTGACGCGTCAGATGCCATAGAACGCACTCTTCCTAAGCGTACATTTGATCAACGAAACGCACCTGTTTTAGTTGATCATCTGCGCGCAAACAAGCACGTCTTCTTGGTGTCTTTGTGTCTTGGTGGTTCAAATGAAGGAACCACCAAGACACGAAGACACCAAGAAATTCGTACAGTGCGGTCAGCCCGTTGCTCTACTCGAACTCGTCTTCGCGATCGAACTGGTCGCTGGCGGCGAGCTCGTCGCCTTCCAGTTCGTCATCTTCGCCCGGCTGCTCGATGTACTCATCCTCGCCCGCTTCGACGGGGCCTTGGCCGGTGTGGCTATCGCGTTTCTGCAGGTAGAACTTGATCGGCACTTCGCCGAAGGGCAAATGATCGCGGAGCACGCCTAGGAGATAGCGCTGATAAGAGGCTGAAAAACCTTGCGGGTTGTTGCACATCATCACGATCGTCGGCGGGTTGGTGGCGATCTGCGATGCGAAGTAGATCTTCGGACGCTTGCCCGACATCATGGCCGGTTGCTGCATTTGCAGGGCGGCCTTGATCAGTTTGTTGATCGAAGCGGTCGACACGCGGCTCGAGGCTTGCTTGTAGAGCATCTGGCCGTGGTTGAGCAGAGCTTTGACGTTCTTGCCAGTCTGCCCGGTGATGAAAGCGATCGGCGCGTAGGCCATCGTCGGGAAGTGTTCGCGCAAGTACCGCACCCAGCGCTCGGTGGGCACTTGGCCGGCGACTTTGTCCCATTTGTTGACGACGAAGATGACCGGCTTGTATTGCTGTTCGATGTAATGGGCCAGTTGCTTGTCGACGCGGCTGATCGCCTCCATGCAATCAAAGAACAGATAGACGACGTCGGCGCGGCGGATGCTGCGCTGAGCGCGGTGCAGGCCGTAGAAATCGATGTCGGTGCGGATGCTCTTGTTGCGCCGCAGTCCCGGCGTGTCGATCGCCATGAAGCGGTAGCCGTCCAGTTCGAACAGGACGTCAACGCTGTCGCGAGTCGTGCCGGGCACTTCGCTGACGATCATTCGCTCGGCGCGAGCTAGCGTGTTGACGAAGGTGCTCTTGCCGACGTTGCGGCGGCCGAC
>JBQCEI010001183.1:0-2469 GCA_051960375.1 Aureliella sp.
GATCTGCTCGACCGCTATCGCATCGTCGCCTGGGATCTGACGGTGCTGGGTCGATCGCACGGACCGGCCAATAAAGACTACAGCCTGGAGAAGATGGCCGATGACCTGGATGCCGTGTTGCATGCGACGCTCGAGAACGACTCGCCGGTGATCTTGCTCGGCCATAGTATCGGCGGCATGATCCTGCAGGTGTTCAGCCGCGTGCATGGCGACGAGCTCGGCCGCACGGTCAAAGGCTTGGTGCTCTTGCACACGACCTACACCGACCCGCTGCGCACGATCACCGCCAGCTCTTTGGCAACTGCGCTGGAAGTTCCGGTGGTCATTCCGATGAACTACTTGACGATCGCCCTTGCGCCGCTGGCTTGGCTGTCGAACTGGCAAAGCTACTTCAACGGCTCGCTGCATATATGGACGCGCCTGGTCAGCTTTTCAGGTAAACAATCGCGAGCCCAAATCGAACATGGAGCGTGGCTGGCTGCCAAGGCCTGGCCGGCAACCATCGCCCGCGGCAATCTAGCGATGTTTAAGTTCGATGAAGAGGCGACGTTGCCGCATGTCGACGTACCGGTACTGGTCGTGGCTGGCGATCACGATCGCGTCACGCGGCCGGTGGCCAGCCACCACATCGAGCGCCTGCTGCCCAACGATCGGGCGAGCCACATCGACGGCGGCCACCTCGGCTACTGGGAAGTATCCGAGAGCGCGGTCGAGCTGATTCGAGAGTTCGCCGAGCAAGTCGCGCCGACCGTCAGCGGCTCCGCCTATGCAGCCGCCCAAGCCCTCGACCGCGCCGACCTCCGCGCGGAATAAGCCCCCGCGCGGGGATATCTCACGTTTTCTCCGCGCTCTCCGCGTCCTCCGCGGTAAAAAACTCCTTCTTATGCGGTCTCTCTCGACCGCAAAACCGGCATTTTCTGCCGAGTTTCGCATTTTTCCTAATCTCGCGCGCCGGCCGGCTGGAGTTTTGTGACATAGGCTTCAGATTGGGTAGACAATTCCATTCGCCAGGAGCACCAACATGCTTTGCCAGCCTGCGTACCGAGGGCCTGCGTACCGAGCGCCACTGCGGCTACTATCTCCGTTGTCGTTGACGATGTTACTGGTCGGCCTGTTGGCGGCGAGCACCGTGTCGGCTCAGACGAACGTCATGCGCATCGAAGAGGACTGGGAACTCGAAATCACTCAGCCCGACACTAAACTCGATGCCCCACAAGTGCTCGTGACGGTCAGTCCGTTTAGCGCGACGAGCAGTTTCTATTTTGAAGTCGACATCAACCATGCTTCCTACCCGGCCTATGACTCCGGAGGCTTGCAGATCCGCGCGATGGACAGCGGCAATTGCCTCAGCCAAAAGCGGCTTTTAGCCGGCACGCGACTGAGCACTGACGCCGACATCGTGCGCTGGACCAATGTCGTAGAAAAGCAGTCCAGCGGCGTAGCCTTTGGTGTCGCCAACGGCGACAGCACTTCGTGGGGCAAGTTCGGCGATTCGACGAGTTATGTCACCATCCAAGGCTCGCGCGACTTCGCTTACGATCCCACGACCTCCTTCAATAAATCGGGAGTCAGCTACGCGAGCAATCGCGTCAAGCGACTGACCCTCTGCCGCGTGCGGTACATCGATTCGGCCGGCAAAGTCACCGAGGTGGCAATCGACCAATCCAAACAGTGAAAACGCCTCCGGCGCGGGACGAGCGCTGTGAAGCGCGGCTTGTCCCGGCCAACCACCTGAGGCCAACGCTTTTCTTTTCTCTTTTTTCAGTTTGGATTCTTTCCGTTCCTAAGGAGCATGCCATGCAACTGACCAAGCGGCACTCAATACCGCGTTCTGCCTTGCGACGCAGAAAGCAGCGCGGATCGACGTTGATTTTGACCGTGTTCACTTTGTTCGTGCTGTTCAGCTTCCTGGCCTTCAGCATCGATACCGGATACTTGGCAGGTGCAAAAGCGGAGATGCGGCGCTCGGCCGATGCTGCTTCGCTGGCCGGCTGCTGGGAACTGTACCGACAAGTCAAAGCGGGCTCGACGCCCGAAGCGGCCCAGCCGGCCGCTCGCCTGGCCGCCGCTCAGTACGTCGCCGCCAACCGCGTGGCCAACAGCGACATGACGGTCGACACCGGCGCGCTCTCACAAGACATTCAAATCGGTTACCTCAGCAGCTTGACCAGCGATTCGACCATCAGCGCGAACTCCGCGCTCCCATTCATGGCGGTGCAGGTCAAGCTGCAGAAGAGTCCCGATCGCAATGGCGAGGTGCCGTTCTTCTTCGGCAAGATCTTCGGCGACAGCGGCCAGACGATGCACTCATCCGCTATGGCCGTGATGGCTCAGAGCATCAGCGGCTTTTCGCTGCCACCGAATTCAACAGCCTGCTTGCCCATCCTGCCGTTCGCTTTTGATAAAGACAGTTGGGATCACCTCGAGAACGGCTGCGGCGACGACAAGTACTACTTCGACGAATCCACC
>JBQCEI010001184.1:0-2659 GCA_051960375.1 Aureliella sp.
CAAACGAGTTGGCTCGAAGCCATCAAAGCGTTTTGCAGTCGGTTTAAAGCGATTCAGGCGGAACACGGCCCCGAATCGGTAGCCTTCATCAGCACCGGCCAGATTCCGTCCGAAGAGATGTTCTTTCTCGGCTGCCTGGCTAAGTTCGGCATGGGGCTGATCCATGGCGATGGCAACACGCGGCAATGCATGGCCACCGCCGTGGTCGCTTACAAACAGGCCTTCGGCTTTGATGCCCCGCCGTATACCTACGCCGATTTCGAAGCTTCGAGCGTGCTCGTGTTCGTCGGCTCCAATCCTTGCGTGGCGCATCCGATCCTCTGGCAGCGCGTGCTCCGCAACCCGCATCAGCCCGAGATCATCGTGGTCGATCCGCGCAAGACGGAAACCGCGATGGCAGCCACCGAGCACGTCAGCCTGCGACCCAAGAGCGACCTGAGCTTACTGTACGGTCTGGCTCAATTGCTGATCGAACAAGGCATGATCGACCGCGCTTTCATCGAGGCCCACACCGAAGGCTTTGGCGATTTTGAGAAGCACGTTGCCGCCTTCGGGCCCGAACGAGTCAGCGCAGAAACAGGCGTCTCAACCGAGCAGCTGGCGAGGCTCGCCCACAAGATCGGAACAGGTGAGCGCGTATCGTTCTGGTGGACGATGGGAGTCAATCAAAGCCACCAAGGAGTGCGAACCGCGCAGGCGATCATCAATCTCGCATTGATGACCGGCAACATCGGCCGCCCCGGCACCGGCGCCAACAGCATCACCGGTCAGTGCAACGCGATGGGCTCGCGGCTATTCAGCAATACGACCAGCCTCGTCGGCCATCACGATTTCACCAGCGCGGACGATCGCGCCAAAGTCGCCGCCGCGCTCGACATTCCAGTGGAGCGCATACCGGCGCGCGGCAGCCTGGCCTATGATCAAATCTTAGCCGGTATCGAAGAAGGAACGATTCGCGGCCTGTGGATCATCGCCACCAATACGGCTCATTCGTGGATCAACAGCCCGCGAGGACGCAAGCTGCTCGATCGCCTCGATTATCTCGTCGTTCAAGACATGTACCGCACCACCGAAACAGCCCAGCGAGCCGATCTACTTCTGCCCGCGGCCGGATGGGGTGAGAAGGAAGGAACGTTCATCAACAGCGAGCGACGCATCGCTCGAGTCAAACGCGTTGCCCGCGCCCCCGGCGAAGCCCTGGCCGACTTCTCGATCTTTCGCTTGCTGGCAGATGGCTGGGGTTGCGGGGAAATGTTTTCCAGGTGGGACAGCCCCGCGGCGGTGTTCCAACTGATGAAGCGCGTCACCCGCGGCAAGCCGTGCGATATCACCGGCATCGAGGACTATGCCATGCTGGAGCGCTGCGGCGGTGTGCAGTGGCCTTGGACAGAACAAGACAGCGCTCCGCATGCGAAGCCTCCGGTCGAGCGACGCCTTTTCGAAGACGGCCGTTTCTACCATCCCAACGGCCGAGCGCGCTTTCTATTCGCTGAGTCGACCGCAGCGCCCGAAGCGACCGATGGCAACTACCCGTTTGTGCTGCTGACCGGCCGCGGCACCGTCAGCCAGTGGCACACCGAGACGCGCACATCGAAAAGTCCCGTGCTGCGGCAGCTAGTGCCCCGCGATCCGCTGGTCGAGATCCACCCCGACGATGCCCGGCGACATCAAATCGAGACTGGTGATTGGGTGCACGTGGTCAGCCGCCGTGGCACAGCCAAGGTGCGGGCCTGGATCACCAGCACCGTCCAGCCAGGGCAACTCTTCATGGCGATGCACGATGCCCAGACCAACGCCCTGACGCTCGACCGCTTCGACCCCCACTCGCGTCAGCCGAGCTACAAGCACTGCGCAGTCGCCCTCCGCCGTCTCCGCGCCTCCGCGGTAAAAAAATGAGCGATTTTTAAAACCATTTTTACCGCGGAGGACGCGGAGGACGCGGAGGACGCGGAGGACGCGGGGGACGCGGGGGACGGTGGCTGCGCGGGAGTGGTGGCTAGCCGATGACCGTGGCCGGCCAGATCGCGCCGACGGCTAGACCGGCGATGAACAGCCAGCCGTAGGCGCGGTTGTGTACGAGGCAGACGCGGTGGAACCACAGCGGCCAGCCGACGTACCCTGGCGGCGGCCCGGACGGCGTGGGCCGCGCGAGCACGCGCACGGCGTGCAGGGCGCGCGGGACGGCGACAAGCACGGCCGCCACGGCGATACTCAAGGCGCCGACACCGATCGCTGCCGCGACGGCGACGTACATCGCGATGACGATGCCGATGGTCAGCCGCCGGGTGGCGATCGCGCCGAGCAGCACCGGCAACGTCTTTTGCCCATGGTCAGCATCGAAGGCGCGCTGGTCGATGTGCTTGCCGATCAGGATCGACGCGACGCCGAGGCCGTACGGCACCGACGCGAGGAACGCCATGCCTGACCACGTGCCGGTGATGACGTAGTAGCCCCCGCCGATCATCAGCGGGCCCCAGACGACGAAAGCGGCAAATTCGCCGAGCCCGAGTTCTTTCAACGCTCGCGGCGCGGCGTCGTAGGCCCAAAGCAAAGCGGCTCCGGCGACCGCGAGCCAGACCGCGCCCCAGCCGCGCAACACGACGAAGTAGACACCGATCACCGCCGCGATCGCGATGAGCACACCGAGGCCGGTGGCGAG
>JBQCEI010001185.1:0-4662 GCA_051960375.1 Aureliella sp.
GACATTCACCATCGGCGCGCCGCTGAACGGTGTCGAAGCACATCGGCCCCCAACCATCGCCCCATTGTGCGAAAGGAACAAAGCCTGCATCGATGAGCGGCCGCCACGCATTCATCAAATCGCCTAGTGGCCCAAGTGGTTTGCCGGCGGGCGTGTCTGTCATCAATATCTGCTGGTCGTAACGCCGGCTGCGCGCCTGATTGAATAAATGGAAGCGAGCGAGCAAGTACGCCTGAAACACAGGCGGGAACTGTACGCCGAACTCGTTTTCGAGTGCATGAACGTCCGTAACTTTGAGAGTCGATGGCATTACGCTCCACTCGACCCATCCGCCAGCGTTGACCTCCCCGACCTGCATTTCAGCTGGGACACCAACCTCTGCGGAATCCTCTGCGGCTACGCCCATCCGCCATGCGTCAACAGCGTAGGCATCAAGGAGTTGTCCAACGAAAGCGATGTCTTCCTCGATGCCCATCGGTTTCCGCTCACTCTCTCAACATTGATTCCACCGACAGAGTTCCGGCAGCCGCGTCCTAGGAAACCTTCTCTCGCCACGCCCCGCTTCGGGGAGAGGATGCGGGGAAGAGGGGTCCCGAGAGGCATGGTTGCTGGGCTCTGCGGCGGGTTCGTCCCTCGCTTACGCGTCGGGTTACATGAAACAAGTTCGTCCCTCGCTTACGCGTTTTGAAGTTGCGCGTTTGAGCTTTTCTGTGTGGCACTGGCTTTGCCAGTGGCTCTTTTTTCGAAGTTTGTGGCGTTCATGAGCCCGCCCGCTTTCCGACTGCGGACTATGTTGCAAAGGCTTGCCGCGGAGGTCCGATCGGCATTGGAACGCTTGTTAGGCCTTGTGGCGCTTCAAACTTCGAAGCGGAAGACACTGGCATAGCCAGTGCCACACCGAGAACGCGCTGGCTTCAAACCTTACGCGTCGGGTTACATGAAACAAGCCGCTTTCCAGTCAGTTGCAAATGCTAAACGTCGTATGGGATGCTACTGCGGACCGAACAGCGTCTAACAACTCACGGTACACGTCTTCTGGCGGGTTCTTATCAATAACGACTAACATTTCCTCTGCAAGCTTGAAGTTTCCGGCGTTTGCGATGGCCCCGACGGCGAGAATGGGATCATGTGGGTAACCACAGTTCGATTCAATACCCTTTTGGAGCTCTGGCACCAGCGTCTTCTTGTACTCGTCGTCGTATTCGGGGGCATACGACTCATATATCGCGGCTTGGAAGATGAAACGCTCGTTGCAATCCTCACCCGGGTGTTCGCTACAGTATTCACGCAAAACCTGCGCCGCCTCCTTAAACCCGCGCATTCGATGGAGGGCGTACGCTAGGTCGTTTACAACCTTATAGCCATTTCTGTCCAACGCGTATAATCTCTTCAGGTATAACAGCGATTTCCTCCACTCCTTCAACGCCATCAAAGCTTCAGCCATAGCCCAGTCTGCACTGCGGCTCTTCGGATGCGCGACCGATACCGCTTTGGCGAGATCCAAAGCAGCCTGCGCTTTTCCCGTCCGGCAATACAAAACGACAAGCAGTTGTCCACAGTGCTCCGAATGGGCGCTGAGCTCCAAGCCCTCCTTCAAAAGCGCTTCGAGCCCCTCAAAATCGCCTTTTATGAGCCCTATTTTGCCCAGAATGAATTGCGGCATGTCTGGACAAAGGAGCGGTCCGGACCGGTGGCTTTGAAGATAAGACCGCACTGTTGTTTCCGCCTCAGCAAGGTCGCCTGCCAAAAAGCTTTCATATCCACGAATCAGCTTGAATATTTCCCCAGACTCGTTCTGCAAGTTCAACAGAACAGCAGCTGCGGTCTTTGGGCTGGGGATGTCGCGAAGATACTTAAGTGCCTTGATTTCAGAAGCCCATGGCTCGACTTGTTCCATTTTTGCCAGCTGCGGGTCGAAAAACAGCTGTTTATGCGTCGCTGTATGCAAAAGCAGAACGCGCGGGTGAGCAGGAGCTTCCTTAAGTGCCGCTCTCAAATCGGCAGCTCCGGACTCGCGCTTTCCATTGCACCAGTTGTAAAAGCCTCTAGTCGCGAGCAAGTTTGCATGTCGGTCGCCCGTAGCCTTCTGCAGTTCGCTATCGATCCACTCGTTAAACTCGGCTGCCTCATCGGTTGACGGCCATGCGGTTGCCTCTGTAGTAACGAGGAAGTCGAGAGTCTTCTCAAATTGGGTCTGCCCGAGCTGCGTAGTCAGGGCTACGGCGATAAGAATCAGCGCATGCATATCCTGTCCTTAGCGATGCAATACTTCATTCGTCCACTGCGCGACGGCACGATCGTAGCAGCGCATAGGGTTGTACTGCAAATGCGCTTCGGAATCCCAGCCGCCGCCCAGTCTACCGAATAGCAGGACGATGTTGCGGTTTTGCGACCTGAAGGGTCGCCTCTGTCAGCCCAGGGGAAGGCGGCTTTAGCCGGCGCAGCCCTGGGTAATGCGGACCAAACAGATGGTCGGCCCTGTCAGCCTCCTTGCCCTGGGCTGACATAAGCGACCTTGCAGGTCTCGATACCCGCTTCCTTGGCGAGAGTTTTCTGCGATGCAGAAATTTTCGCGAACCGTTGCCGGAAAAGAACGTCTATTTCTGCAACACGCGACGAATGCCGTTGCGGAACAAAGAATCTGACAAGCGATCGAACACCGGAAACGGAAACATGTCTTCAATACGGCCCGGTTTTATCAAGCGACTGAATGGATTTGAGGGTCGCATCGTGTCGCAAGACGCCAATGCGCTCCCCTTGCGTCCACCTCGGAGGTGACACTCGGCCTACAACGAAGCAACGTTGGCGAACCCGGTGTTACCAAAAGTGACACCGGTTTTTTTCGTGCCTACTTCCAATGTTGACACGCAGCTGGACTGGTAGCTGAGACGGTATAGCGGCGGTCTGAAGAACCGCAGACGAGGGTTCGAGCACCTCCCAGTCCACTCGACGAGCACCTGGCAAAACACACAGTGAGGTCAACTGCGCGAGAGGTGCGCGCCTTCACAAACAACACGGCTCGTTCGACTTCTGGTGAGGTCGCTGGTCTTTCAAGCCAGTTAGGTCGGGTTCGAATCCCACACGAGCTGCTGACAAACACGAACGAGGACTACCACTGCGGCAAAGCCGCAGAGCAGTAGACATTGCGAAAGTAGAGAGTAGAGAAGACGCATGCGTCTACTGCGGTCTACTTTCTACTCACTACTTTCAATTCACAAGGAGAACAATCGTGCGTGTGAAGCCAACTTCGATCACTGATTGCCGGCAACCAGTCACTCGCTTGAAACGCATAGCCATAACCAATCATGAGGTTGTGGTGTAGCGGCAGCACAGCGGACTTTTAATCCGCAAAGCGTGGGTTCGAGTCCCACCGGCCTCACTCATCACGGCGTGTAGCTCAGTGGTGAGAGCGGCGTCCTTATAAGACGTGAGTCGAATCCTTCCACGCCGACTCGAGAAGGTGCAACGCGAACGGGATTGTGGCAGACAAGGTAATGCTCCGGACTCTTAATCCGGCCAATGTGGGTTCGATGCCCACCAATCCCACTGAATTAATAAGCACTGGTGGTCTAGTGGAATGACACCGCTTTCGTAAAGCGGATGCGTGAGTTCGATTCTCACTCGGTGCTCTTGCTCTTTGCCAATTTGGTTGAGCCAACAAAAGGCGTCCATGGTGTAGTGGTAACCCGTCTCCTTGCCAAGGAGGATTTGCGAGTTCGATTCTCGCTGGACGCTCCTCATTGATCAGGGTGTGGGAAAGCCTGGCTACTCCGCGTGCTGCGGGAGCACGAGATCGTCGGTTCAAATCCGACCATCCTGACTGTTGTGGATCAAATTCCGGTGGGTCCTGTGTTGGTACGGGAAGGCGACTGTTAATCGCCCAGACGCAGGTTCGATTCCTGCTGCCGGAGCCTTTGAATTGTGGAAGGGCAAGCCGATTGGCGACGGCTCTCCGTTCGAAGCGGAGCGAGCATCACTGCCTTGCGAGTTCGACTCTCGCTCCTTCCGCCTTAAGCTACATATGGTGGTCGCCCTGGATTGGTTCAATTCCGTTCGATCCCCCTTCCCCCTGAAGCCCTTGAGTCCATCTGGTGGTGGAGCTTGATTGTCGATCAAGTCGCGGCGAGTTCGATCCTCGTCAGGGGCGCTCAACAGATGGCGCTAATCCGCTTGGTGCGGGGCGTGTCTGCAAAACACGCTACGGCGAGTTCGAATCTCGGTAGCGCCTCTGGAATCTGGTGTGGTACGCCAACGGCTGAGCGGCTTGTCTTAGGAACAAGTGTTTGAGGGTTCGAATCCCTCCTGCACCACTGGTTAGGCTTCAGGCCTCAGGCTTCAGGCCTCAGGCTTCAGGCTTCAGGCTTCGGGCTTCAGGAAATTCGAACCTGATGCCTGAAGTCTGATTCCTGACAACCGGTAGCTGCACGACGGACTTGTGAAGTCAAACCAAAATGGGAGGAGCGGAACAGCCCTTAAGAGTTTTGACGTTCGTTTGCGGTAATTGGCTTCGCACTTAGGATGGTGAGCAAGCGGTTCGGTATTTCAGGCAGCGGGAGACAGTATTGCACGCACCGATAAGCAGACGTCTTCGCCCCAAAGGGGCAGCAACATAATAGCCTGGGGCAGAGCGGAGCGGCCGCCAAGCCGCGAAGCGCCGCCCCA
>JBQCEI010001186.1:0-3838 GCA_051960375.1 Aureliella sp.
ATCCGCCGAGCGAGTACGGGCCGTTGTAAGCCAGATACAGAAAGAACGGGCGGTCCTGGTTCTGCTCGATGAACTCGACTCCTTTGCGAGTCCACAAATCGGTCGTGTAGCCCGATTCGATGCGCACCTTGCCATCTTCGATGACCTGTTGATCGTAGAACTCGACGGTGTGGCCATCGGGCTTGGTCGTCCATGCGGCGGTAAAGCCTTCGGACGGATGCAGGTTGTCGCCCAAGTGCCATTTGCCGCTCAAGCCGCACGTGTAGCCGTTCTGCTGCAACACTTCGCCGAGCGATTGAAACTCGGCCAGCGTGTTGTACGCCTTCGGCCCCCTCATGAACTGTGGATCGAGAAACGAATGCACGCCGTGCTGGGACGGAATCAGTCCCGTGAGGAAAGTGGCTCGCGTCGGCGAGCATACGGGATTGCTGCTGAGAGCCCGCGTGAAGCGCATGCCGCGCTGGGCCAGCTTGTCGATGTTGGGCGTATGGATGTCCGGGTTGCCGTAGCAGCCGAGAGTCCAGGCGCCTTGATTATCGGTCAAGATGAACACGACGTTCGGTCGCTTGGCATTGGCCCGCTTCGCATTGGCCCGCTTCGCATTGGCCCGCTTCGCATTGTCCGGCTCGCCGTCGGCGGCAACCAGCCATGTCAGCGGAGTCATGCACAGCGCGGCGAGAAATAGCACAGTCTTCATAGTCTTTCGGCTCATCGCAGATTTTAGTGGCTACCGCAGTTGTCTTGTGGTTTGTGTGCCACTGGCCTTAGCCAGTGTCTTCACTCTCGAAGTTAATAGCGAACAAGAAGAGCGATCCGGTCCAAGGCCAAGGAACACCGGATGAAAGGGATAGTACCGTAGACGTTGCTCGACATTGGAAAACAAGTCTGTCCCTCGTGCTTCACACTTCGAAAGGGAAGACACTGGCTAAGGCCAGTGGCACACGACTATTATGTCGAAGCTCGGCAGGGCGATGCACCGCAAGCCGACGCAAAATCGCTTTTCTGATATCATCACTTTCCCGTTCGCTTCCCCACTGCAAACACTCCATCATCTGCCGCCGACATGCCGATCACGATTACCGACCTGACCGTTCACGACCTGCGTTTTCCGACCTCCCAGCAGCTCGACGGATCCGATGCGATGAATCCGGATCCCGATTATTCGGCGGCGTATTGCATCCTGCACACGGGCCGGCCCGATCTGGCGGGGCATGGCATGACGTTCACGATCGGGCGCGGCAACGATCTGTGCTGCCGTGCGATCGAGGCGCTGCGGCCGCTCGTCGTCGGCAAGTCACTTGAATCGATCCAAGCGGACATGCGTGACTTTTGGCGATGCATCACCGGTGACAGCCAACTGCGGTGGGTAGGTCCGGAGAAGGGGGTCATTCACTTGGCAACCGCGGCGGTCGTCAATGCCGTATGGGACTTGTATGCCAAGGCAGAGAAGAAGCCGCTGTGGCAACTGCTCACCGACATGACCCCCGAGCAGTTGGTCGGCTGCATCGACTTTCGTTACATCACCGATGCTTTGACACCCGAGGAAGCAATCGCCATCCTCAAGCGCTGGGAACCGACGCGCGACGAGCGGATCGCTCAGCTCGAGAGAGAAGGCTATCCGGCTTACACGACGTCGGCCGGCTGGCTGGGCTACTCGGACGACAAGCTCCGCGAGCTCTGTCGCAAAGGCATGGCCGAGGGCTGGAACTGTTTTAAAATCAAAGTCGGCCGCGATTTGCAAGACGACATCCGCCGCTGCCGCATCATTCGCGAAGAGATCGGTTGGGAGCGGCGCATGATGGTCGACGCCAATCAAGTCTGGGACGTACCGCAAGCGATCGAGTGGATGAAACATCTCGCGCCGTTCAAGCCTTGGTTCATCGAAGAGCCGACCAGCCCCGACGATATTCTCGGTCACGCCGCGATCGCCAGGGCGGTCGCTCCGATCCTCGTGGCCACCGGCGAACACTGCGCCAATCGCGTCATGTTCAAGCAGTTCTTGCAAGCTCATGCCATCGGCGTTTGCCAGATCGACAGTTGTCGCCTCGGAGGAGTCAACGAGATTCTGGCGGTGATCTTGATGGCGGCCAAGTTCGGAATCCCCGTCTGCCCGCACGCCGGCGGCGTCGGGTTGTGCGAGTACGTCCAGCACCTATCGATCTTCGATTACGTGTGCGCCAGCGGCACGCTCGAGAATCGACTCACCGAGCACGCCGGTCATTTGCATGAGCACTTCAAAGATCCGATTCGCATGCAGAACGGACACTACATGCCTCCCACCGCTCCGGGCTACAGCATCGAGATGTGGCCCGAGTCGATCGAACGTTATGCGTTTCCAGGCGGAGCCCAGTGGGCGGCGAAGTAACATCCACCGCCCTCTCTCCGCGCCCTCCGCGTCCTCCGCGGTAAAAAACTGAGCAACGAATCAGACCGCCCACTTGCGCGAGCCGCGCGAGCGGAGCAGGTTGGCTTCGTCATCACCGACAAACTCTTCCTTGACCGGATCGATCGTCAGCTTCCGCTGCAGAATCCACGCGATGGCGGCGGCGTGGCAGGCGATGTGCGAGCGCCGCATGACATCGGGATTGGCCGCCGTGGCGCCGCGCGATCGGATGCAGTCGAAGAAGTTGCGAGCGTGCGCGGAAACATCCAAGCCACGGACGCGCTTGGTCCCTTCGGGCAATTGCTTCTCGAGCGATTCCGGCTTGACCACGATCTCGCCTTCGTCGCCCGTCTCCACCCAGCCCTCTTCGCCGATGAAGCGCACCGGGCAAGTGCCAAGTCGCGTGATGTACTGCGGCGAGCGATCGCCGAACGGATTGGGCAGGAAATCGATGATCAGTTTGACGCCGTTGGCGTAGCGGCAAACGATGTTTTTGTCGCTCGGTTCATACTCGATCGGCATCGTATCGTCGGCCTGGTTGGCCCACTGGCACAAGTCGACCGTGTGGGCGCCCCAGTCGAGCAAGCGGGCTCCGGAGTCGAAGTCCCACTGGCCGCGCCATTTACCGTCGCAGTACTGTTGGTTGTACGGACGCCACGCGGCCGGTCCCAGCCACAGGTTCCAGTCGACGACGTCGCGCGGCGGCGTGGGCTGAGCAGGCAACCAAGTGTTATCGAGCGTCGGAATGTAAACGGAAGCGTGCATCGTGTGCAGCTTGCCGAGCTTTCCGGTGTGTACCCACTCGACCGCTTGTTGGAAATTCGGCACGCTCCGCCGCTGGGTACCGGCTTGGAAGACGCGTTTCTCGCGGTGCATCGTGCTGGCCAGCTCCTGGCAGTCGGCGATCGTGATGCCGCACGGCTTTTCGCTGTAGACATCCTTGCCGGCCTTGGCGGCCAGAATCGAAGCGGCCGCGTGCCAACGATCACCCGTCGCGATCAGCACCGCATCGATATCTTTGCGATCGAGCAGCTCGCGGAAGTCGCGATAGAGTTTGCAGTCGCTGTTGCCATAGTGCTGATCGACCAAGGTCTTGCCTGCGTCGCGGCGCTTGGCCTGCACGTCGGCGATCGCCACGCACTGCACATCGGCAAACGGCAGCATGGCTTTCAAGTCGTAGGTACAGCGCGGCCCGATACCGATGATCCCCAAGGTGATCTTCTCGCTCGGCGCGGTTGCACCTTCGCGCGCCAAGACATGGGCTGGCACGATCGTAGCGGCCGCCACGGAAGCCGCGACGCCTTGCCGAATGAAGTCACGACGCGTGGATTGGCTGAAGCTGGTCATAGAAAGCTATTCTCCTGAGTCGGATTGCATACGGGTTAAGAGCAACCTGCAAAGTCGACGGGCGAACATGAGCAGGCTGTGCAAGTGGCGAGTCCCTCTATGATATCT
>JBQCEI010001187.1:0-5272 GCA_051960375.1 Aureliella sp.
CATTTGCAGCGCCCGGCGGCGGGCCGTCCGGCGAATCTCCACTCTGCGAATCATTGCTCGAGTTGGGCTGAACTTCCTGAACCAGGCGAGCGATCTTGATGCCCGGTTCGCGGCGGACTTCGCCGTGATCGGGTTGGATTTCGCCGGCCAGAATTTTCATCAGCGTCGACTTGCCGGTGCCGTTGCGTCCCAACAGCCCGATGCGCTCGCCGCTGTCGATCGCCAAGTTGATGTTGTCCAGCAGGGCCGGCTTGCGCCACGTGAAGCCGACATCGCTTAAAGTCAGAATCCGCACTGTGTCTTTGCTTCCTAATACCGGTATTCAACCGCGGAGGCGCGGAGAGCGCGGAGAAAACGATCTTCCTCCGCGCTCTCCCGCGCCCTCCGCGGTAAAAAGAGAAGTAACTATATCTTGGGCGCGGTGACCAGGCCCAGCCCCAATGAACTGGCGGTGAGCCAGCCCCACTGCCCTTCGCCGAAGCCGGCGCCGCGGAGCAGTTGCTGAATCTCGCTGGCCGAGCGCTGGCGGCCGCGAGCGGCGACGGCGATTTCCAGCGCCTGCGTGGCCAGCGTCAGGCTCGGGCCATCCGATTCGCGGAGCGTCTCGAAGATCACCACTTGCCCTCCCTCGCGAAGCGCATCGGCCGCGCGGCCCAAGAGAATCACTGCCCCCGGGTCTTCTTCCAGCTGCAAGACTTCCGGCAGGATCACCAGATCGAATTCCTCCAGCGGCGTCGACCAGGTGCGATAATCGTCTTCGATCGGCGTCCAGCGATCGAGCAGGTCGACGCTGGCGAACGTTGCGTGGCACTGGGCCAGCCGGGCCGCGGTATCGACCACCGTGACGTGCATTTCGGGATCGCGGTAAGCCATCGACGCGCTCCACACGCCGGCGCCGCCGCCGAGCTCGAGCACGTTCAGACCACGGCGCGAGGCTCCGATCTGCAGCACTTCGGCGGCTTGCACCGCCGCGGCCGTGTGCGACCACTGGCGATTGCTGACTCGCCGTCGGTAAAACGGCACGGCGTCGGTATCGCGTTCTCCACCGGCCAGAAAATTGGCCAGTCCGTACCACACGCCGCGCCCCATGTCGATGTCGGGCCCGGCCAATAGCTGAGCGGCTTGCGAGAGCGCGAAATCGTCTTCGTAGTTCTCTACCGCACCGATCGCTACCAGCACGCGAAGCAGTGCCGCCAGCGCCTCGGGCTCGCACTCGCAAGCTTGCGCCAATTCAGGCAGAGTCTTCTGGCCGTCGCGCAGCGCGTCAAACACCCCCGCTTCGATGGCCGCATCGAGGCTGGCCGACAGCGCCATTGCTTCAAGAAAACTCTGATAGCGGGCGATAGTTAACTTTTTCGTATCGTTCATTAGTTATGTTTTCTAGTTTTTCAGCAAAAACTCCCGCTGTTGCAGATAAAGCAGCGCGGTCCCACAATGAAGTGTCGCTCCCCCGCACTTCATTTTAGCGTTAGGTGGCAATTGAAAAGCCGACTCCTCTTGTTGCTAGCTGCCACGTGTCTCCTCATCGGCAGCGCCCTGAAAACAGAGGCCGATGAGCAGCCTCCTTTTCGCAAAGCGATTCCGCCTTTCGAATTGCCTTCGGCCGAAGGAGGCACGTTGGCTTTGCCCGACGGCGCTCAAGTGGTCGTCGTGTGTTTCTTGGGAACCGAGTGCCCATTGGCGAGACAATACGCACCTCGGCTCCAAAAAATCGCCGACCAGCTCGAGCAGCGTGGCGTCGAAGTTATCGGGATTGATAGCAACCTGCAGGACTCAGCCGCCGAAGTGCAGAACTTCCGCCAAGCGAACAACATCCGCTTTCCGATCGGCATGGATTACGACCAAAAAGTGGCTGGTCTTTTCGGCGCGGAGCGGACGCCGGAAGTGTTTGTGTTGGACAGTCGGCGAATCGTTCGCTATCGCGGACGGATCGACGACCAGTACCTGCCGGGCCTAGCCAAACCGCGGGCGAGCGTTTCCGAGCTGGCCGAGGCGCTCGATGATCTGCTGGCCGGCCGGCCGGTGCGCGTCGAGCGCACGGAAGCGGTCGGTTGCTTGATCGGCAAGCCGAATCGCGACAAGTCCGGGCGCGATAAGTCGGGGCGCGATAAAGATTCAGGCGATGTCACGTACACCGGCCAGATCGCTCGCGTGTTCAACGATCACTGCATCGAGTGTCATCGCAGCGGCGAGATCGGTCCGTTTGCCATGACCGACTATGACGAGCTGCGCGGCTGGGGCGACATGATCGTCGAAGTGATCGACGAGGGACGCATGCCGCCATGGCATGCTGCTCCGGGCCATGTAGCCATTCGCAACGCTCGTTCGATGCCCGAGGCGGACAAACAGCTGGTGCGCGACTGGGTGTCCGCTGGCATGCCGTATGGCGAGGTGAGCGAGCTGCCGCCGATTCCTGCGTCGGGCTCCGAGTGGCACCTGCCGCGCAAGCCCGATCTCGAACTGACGATGCGCGAGCGCCCCTTTCAAGTGCCAGCCGAAGGGACGGTCGAATATCAGTACTTCGTCGTCGACCCGCACATCACCGAGGATCGCTGGGTATCCGCCGCTCAGGTCATTCCCGGCAATCCCGGCGTAGTGCATCACGCGATCGTCTTCATCCGCCCGCCCGACGGCGTCGAGTTTCGCGGCGTCAACTGGCTGACCGCTTATGTTCCCGGCCAGCGGCATAGCCCGTTGCCGACGGGCACTGCGCGGCGCATTCCCGCCGGTTCGAAGTTCGTATTTCAAATGCATTACACGCCCAACGGTCAGCCGCAAGAAGACAACACGCGCGTCGGCATGGTCTTCGTCGATGCCGAAAGCGTGCAGAACGAACTGATCACCCTCATGGCGCTCAACCAGGAATTCGAAATTCCACCGCACGCCGAACGGCATGCCGTGTCGGCTCGCGTGCCGCATCTCCCCGCGGGCGGGCAACTGCTGGCGGTGAGCCCGCATATGCACGTGCGCGGTAAATCGTTTCAGTTGTTCTCACGCCGCGGCGATCAAAAGCAACTGCTCCTGGACGTGCCGCGCTACGACTTCAATTGGCAGCACACCTACGAGCTCGCTCGGCCGCTGCTGCTCGACTCCATCGATGGCTTGGAGATCGAGGCCGCGTTCGACAACTCCAGTAGCAACCCCGTCAATCCCGATCCGAACGCCACGGTCACTTGGGGCGATCAAACGTGGGAGGAAATGGCGGTCGCCTTCTTTGAGGTCTCGCGGCCGCTGGGCGGCGAGCGCGGTCGGTCATCCGATGCCGTTCGTGATGGAGCCATGGATGACGAAGAACCGCCTGCCGCTCACTTGCGAGCCGAGGTCGAAAGGCGGGCTGACGACTTTCTGCGCAAACTCGATCGCGACGGCGATGGGCTGGTCGCTTTCAGCGAGGCACCGCTGTCGATGCAACGGTATTCGTTCGGAATGTTCGACCACAACCACGACCGCCAAATCGATCGCACTGAGTTGCTCGAGGCGTTTTATCCGTGGGAAAGCAGTCGCTGACGTATGGTGAAACGCGCGCAGCCCTGGGTCGACTGGATCGTCGATCATCCGTATCTCAACGTTGCCTTCTTGATCGTCGCCACCGCTTTCGCTGGCATGGGCTACTACGATCCCGATTGGCTCCGACGGAACTGGCCACAGCCGGCAGCTCAGTCGACTCCAGCGCTTGCGAGCCAGAGCGCCGGGCAGAGCCAGGCGACTCGCAAACCGCTGCACTCGGTGCGTCAGATGTCGCTCTCGCAAGCCGACGTCGTGCTGGTCGCCACGTCGGACCGTTTCTTCACCAGCGAAGGCGCGGCCGCGATGCGCGCAGTGGTCGACGAGCTCGAGGGCTTGCCGACGGTCAATGAAGTTCTTTGGCTGGATCGTGCGCCGCCGCTGAACGTCTTCGGGTTACCCGAACCGGTGTTTCCGCGCACCGACGCTTCGCCCGAGCGCTTTGCAGCGGCCAAGGCTAAGGCGCAGGCGCATCCGCTGATCGCAGGCCAGTTGATGTCGCCCGATGCGCGCACGCTGCTGTTGATGGTGCGGCTCAACTGGATGAATGTGCTCAGCGATGCCGATTGCACCGACAACTTGAAGGCCACAGCGGTGCGCGTCGCGGCTCGCCATCTCGATGCGGACATCCATTTTCAGATGACCGGCGATGTGCCGATGTATTTGATGATCGTCGGTACGCAGAAGGCCAATCAGCTCAAGTATCAGACAATCGGCTACAGCATGATCTTGATACTAGCCATCGTGCTGTTTCGCGGTTTGACCGCCGTAATCATTGTTGCACTGGCTCCTGCTCTGGGCGTGTTCTGGACGATTGGCTGCTTGCGTTATCTGCACATGGAAGACAATCCGTTTAACGATGTCGTGTTGCCGATCATGCTTAGCCTGGTTGGCTTTACCGATGGCGTACACATGATGGTGCAGATTCGCGAGCAGCGGGCTTTGGGCCTGGCCCCGATCGCGGCTACGAAGAAAGGGCTGTACGACGTCGGTTTGGCCTGCTTTTTGACTTCGCTGACGACCGCGATCGGCTTCGGTTCATTGGGGCTTGCGCATCATGAGGTCGTGCGCGAGTTTGGTTGGTGCTGTGTGATCGGCGTGGCGATCGCATTTGTCGCCGTCATCTCCGTGATTCCACTGGCGACCGCCAGCCGGCTGGGGCGCCGGATTCACGTCGGCCACACAAGCGGCCTGGTTTCAAAGAACTTGGCAAAGATCGGCATCGCAGTCGACTGGGTCATTCGCCACGCTCGAGCGGTCAGTTGGCTCGGCATCGGCGCGACGGTGATTCTGGCATGCATCGCTTTGACGCTTCGCCCGGATGATCGCTTGAGCAATGCGTTGCCAGCCGGCAGTGAATCGCAGAGGGCGCTGGCTTATCTCGACGGAGCTCTGGGCGGTCTGCAGACGGCCGAAGTCTATATCCGCTGGGCCGACGAAGTTCCCGACGATAGCCCTGAGATTTTCGAAGTCATCGATCGCGTCGATGCCTTGCTGGCCAGCGAGACGCTGATCGGCAGTCCGCTGTCGGTCACGCGGCTGATCAAAGCTCTCCCGGGAGACGGGCCTCTGGCCTATCGCATCTCGATGGTCGAGCTCCTGCCGCCGCCGCTCAAGCGAGCTTACTACCGGCCTGACGAACACAACGCCAAGGCAACTTTTCGGGTGCAGGATCGCGGCATCGCGGCTTACGGAGAAGTTTTTGAGCGTCTGGAGGCGGAGCTGCGCGGGCTGCGCGAAGCGCATCCGAAGTTTTTCTTCACGCTCG
>JBQCEI010001188.1:0-3280 GCA_051960375.1 Aureliella sp.
TTCTCGATGAACATCATTTTGAGCCCGACCCGACGCTCGAAGAGCTGTTGGCGCTCGACCGCTGGTCGCGTCAAGAATTCGAGCGCTGGGCGGCACTTTGTTAGGCCTCAGGCTTCAGGCGTCAGGCTTCAGGGAAGACAGGACAGCCGTTGGGTTGATCAGCCGCTGGGCGTTAGCCCGCGGTTTTCAACGCATTGAAAAAACCTGAAGCCTGAAGCCTGAGGCCTGAAGCCTCAAAACTTGCTCGCGCTATTGGAGCTCGGGCGCTGAAAACATGGCACTCACTGATTTGGCACTAATGTTTGAGTCGACACTTACTATCGCTTTCGAGTTGCTGAACGCCAATGGGTTGCTCGCCGCAGTTCCGCTGCTGACCAAGTGGCTGGGATGGCTGGTGGTCGGCTTGGAGGTGGCCGCCGGGCTGGGCTTTGTCGTCTTCGTGCACGAGCTTGGGCACTTCTTGGCCGCCAAGACGTTTGGCGTCAGGTGCGATAAGTTCTACATCGGCTTCGACGTGCCGCTGTCGATCGGGCCGATTCGACTTCCGCCGCGGCTCGGGCGATTTCGCTGGGGCGAAACCGAGTACGGCATCGGCATCATTCCGCTGGGCGGCTACGTGAAGATGCTCGGCCAGGAAGACGACCCGCGCAAAGCGGAAGAGGAGGAAGCGCGCAGCCGCATGGGCGAAGGCCCCAATGCGCCGCACGACCCACGGAGCTACAAAGCCAAACCGGTTTGGCAGCGGATGATCATCATCTCGGCCGGCGTCGTGATGAATGTGATCTTCGCCGTCTTTCTGGCTGCCGGCGCGTTTCTCTATGGCGCTCCCTACATGCCGACAATCGTCGGCAGCTCGCCGCTGGGATCCCCTGCCTGGCAAGCCGGTTTGCTGCCGGGCGACTCGATCGTGCAGGTCGGCAACATGACCAAGGACGATCCGTACCTGCGCTTCACCGACATGGCGCAGAAGACGGCCTTCCATGGCATGAAGCACCAGGACGCGCCGATTCCGTTCACCATCGAGCGCGACGGCCAACGCATGACGATCAACATCCGTCCGTCGAAGAAGGTCAGCCCCGACGGCGACTTCTATCTCGCCGGCATCGCCTCGGCGACGATTGCCGAACTGGGCAACAAATCTCCGATCGCTCCGTATTCCTATCTGGCGACCGAGAAAGTCGACTTGCAGCCGGGCGACCGCATCGTGGCGGTCGACGGCCAGCGACTGACGGTCAATGAAGCAGCGGGCAAGGTTCTCAGCGCGCCGGTGACCAGTGCGTTCCAGGCCAAGTGGGACAAGCCGGTCGAACTGACGGTGCTCCGCGCCGAAAAAACACCGGAGGGGCAGACCGCCGATCCGGCCTCGCCGCCCAAGGAGCATGAAGTCAACGTCACTTTGCCGCCGGTACCCGTCAAGTCGCTGGGGCTCGGTTTTGCAATCGGTCCGATCACCGCGATTCGCACCGGCTCGCTAGCCGAGGCAGCCGGCATCAAGGCGGGCGACGTCATCGAGTCGGTTGACGGCGAGCCGGTCGTCGATGCTTTGCGGTTGCCAATGGATGTGGCCAAGAAGATTGGCAAGCCGATCGAGTTCAAAGTACGACGCGAGGGCAACCAGGAGCTGCTGAGCTTTACGATGACCGGCCAAGAACCGGTATCGTTCGGCGCGATCGGCGACTTTGGGGGCGAGTGGGGCCTGGACAATTACGGCATTGCCTACGAGGTCACTCCAAAGGTCAGCTACGTCGATCCCGACTCGGAGAAAGCGGCCGCTGGGGTCAAGGTCGGCGACCAGCTCACGCAACTGAAGCTCGAGCTGACTCCCGCCGAGATCGAACAGTACGCCGAGAATGGGCAGGAGCTGAGCGACGAGGTCCACGAATTGACGGCGCAGAACACGATGGCATTCTACTTTGCTTGGCTGCAGCAGATGCCGCCCGACGTGAAGGTTCGCTGCTATTTGAAACGCAACGAAGAAGTGCGCGAAGTTGTGCTGCCGTTGCACTATGTCCGCGACTGGTTCTGGGTGCAGCGCGGCATCCTGCTCAAGCGGCTCGACAAGATCCAGCAAACCAATAACCTCGGCCAGGCTCTCTCGTGGGGCGCGGTGGAAACCGTGCGGCGACTGGGTGACGTGTTCGAGTTTCTGACGATCCTGGTTACAGGGCGAGCCAGCGCTCGCAACCTGGCCGGTCCGGTCGGCATTGCCCAAATCGCTGCTGGAGAAGCTTCGGCATCGCCGTCGCGACTCCTGCTGTTCTTGACGATGCTGAGTGCCAACTTGGCCATCTTGAACTTCCTGCCGATTCCGGTCCTCGACGGCGGCCACATCATGTTCTTGACCGCCGAAGCGGTTCTTGGCAAGCCGCTCAACCAAACCTTGCAGGACCGCTTGACCGCAGCCGGAATGTTCGCGCTGCTCGGCCTGATGGCCTTTGCGCTGTTGAACGACATCTTGCGCAATGTAATGTAAAGGCAGGCTTCAGGCGTCAGGCGTCAGGCGTCAGGAAAGAGCGAAGAGCCTGTGTCAAAAGCCGATGTCGATTCAGCCTTAATCAGCCGCCGGGCGTTAGCCCGCGGTTGGCCCGAAGAAACAGGACGCTACCGCGCGCCGGCTCATCCTGAAGCCTGAAGCCTGAAGCCTGAAGCCTGAGGCCTGCCCCATGACCGGTATCGAAGTGCGCGAGCTGTGCGTGCGATTCGGCGACCACGAGCCGGTGCTCGATGGGTTGTCGCTGAGCGTTGCGCCGGGCGAGATCGTGGCTTTGCTGGGAGGCTCGGGGTCGGGCAAGAGCACCTTGCTGCGAGCCATTGCCCAGCTGCAGCCGATCGCCAGCGGCGAAGTCGCATTCACCTGCGAAGAATCGCGGCGACAGGGAGGGCTGTCGTACGTGTTTCAGGATGCCACGCTATTGCCTTGGCGGACGGCTCTGGAGAACGTGCAGTTGCCGCTCGAGCTCGCCAGGCGATCATCGAGCAAAAGCCTCGGCGGCGATGCGGTCGCGGCCCGTGTCCGCGAAGCCTTGGCCGCAGTCGGCCTGCCTCAAGCCAGCTGGACCAAATACCCGCGCCAGCTCTCGGGCGGCATGCGGATGCGCGTCTCGCTCGCTCGCGCGATTGTGACCGATCCGGCGATCTTGTTGCTGGATGAACCGTTCGGGGCGCTCGACGAGATCTTGCGCGGCCGCATGAACGACTTGCTGGTCGAGCTATGGACGCGCAGGCGGCGCACGGTCTTGTTCGTCACGCACAACATCGCCGAAGCGATCAACCTGAGCCA
>JBQCEI010001189.1:0-2375 GCA_051960375.1 Aureliella sp.
GTACCTGGCCGAAACGGGCTTCGATTCGCAGATGACCAATGAGCCGCGCGTCGAACACGCCGACGATTTATTCCAGCCGGTGCCGGGCGATCACGGCGCGCACGGCGACTTCGACGACCGGGCGATCGAGCGCAGTTGGGACTGGGAACTGAACAAGCGACGCGGACTGCTCGCCGTTGGAGGCATCCTGGCCGGTCTGTGTTGTTGGGGGCTGGCGCGGCAATCGGCAAGAAACAACGGAGATTGGCACAACGGAGATTGGCACAATGGAGCGGATCGAAGATTTGGCGGTGTCCGTTTTCAAAGTTCCTACCGAAACGCCTGAATCGGACGGGACGTTCGCTTGGGACCACACGACGCTGGTGGCCGTGCAGCTCAAGTGCGGCGCGACCACCGGCTTGGGCTACACGTACGCTGACACCGCGACGGCCCGCCTCATCCACGATGCGCTGAAACCGGTCGTCGTTGGCAGCGATGCGTTCTCGGTCGCCGGGCCTCGAGACGGCATGGAGAACGCGGTCCGCAATCTCGGGCGGCCGGGTATCGCAGCGATGGCCATATCGGCCGTCGACGTGGCCCTGTGGGATCTCAAAGCCAAACTGCTAGAGGTGTCGCTGGCTCGCTTGCTGGGCATGGTGCGACCGGCGGTCGACATCTATGGCAGCGGAGGCTTCACCGCTTATTCCTTGCAGCAACTCTGCGATCAACTCGGCGGCTGGGCCGCCCAGGGGATTCCGCGCGTGAAGATGAAAGTCGGCCGCGCGCCTGAGGATGACTTCGATCGAGTCCGCCATGCTCGCGAATGCATCGGCCCCGATGCCGAATTGTTCGTCGATGCCAACGGCGGATACAGTCGCAAACAGGCGCTCGAGTTCGCTTATCGCTACGCGGAACTGGGCGTCAACTGGTTCGAGGAACCGGTGCCGAGCGATGATCTGGAAGGGCTCAGGCTGCTGCGCGATCGTGCGCCGCCGGGCATGGACATCACCGCTGGCGAGTACGGTTACCAGCTGCTCGATTTCCAGCGCATGCTCGCCGCCGGCGCGGTCGATTGCTTGCAGGCCGACGTGACACGCTGTGGCGGGATCAGCGGTTTTCTCGACGCTGCCGCCGTGTGCAGCGCTTATCAGCTGCCGCTGTCATCGCACTGCGCGCCGTCGCTCCACGTGGCGGTGTGCTGCGCGGCAAAATGCGTCCGCCATATCGAATTCTTCTTCGACCACGTGCGCATCGAGCGGATGCTGTTCGACGGCGCCATCCAGCCGCAGTCGGGACAATTGCAGCCGGACTGTTCGCGGCCGGGACTCGGGCTGGAATTGAAGTGGGCCGATGCCGAGCGGTATCAAGTGCATGAATGGTGAGCCTGCGATAGAGCAGCCGGTGAACTACCAAGACACGAAGACACCCAAAAGACACAAGAGAAATGGAGGGCAACTCGCTATGCGTTCGAAATTGCTTAACGGTGGGAAAGAAAAAACGTATGCGCTCATCTTCGAGATCGGCGACGAAGCGGTCAGCGAGCTGACGCAATTCGCCCAGCAGCAGAAGTTGTCGGCGAGTCACTTCACCGCGATTGGAGCGATGCGCGAAGCGACGCTGGGGTACTTCGACTGGGAGAAGCGCGACTACATCGAGATCCCGGTCAACGAACAAGTCGAAGTGCTGTCGATGGTCGGCGATATTGCGCTGGCCGACGGCAAACCCAAAGTACACGCCCACGTCGTACTCGGCCGTCGCGACGGATCTACCGTCGGCGGTCATCTCCTCCGCGGCATCATCCGGCCGACGCTCGAAGTAGTGCTCGGAGAGACCCCGGCGCACCTGGCCCGCAAGCACGATCCGGTCACCGGTTTGGCGCTGATCGATCTAACGGCTGATTGAACTCAACCGATTTCTCCGCGCTCTCCGCGCCTCCGCGGTAAAAAAAGAACTCACGGCAGCTCCCACTCGCTGCCGGCGACGCGGAGCCAGCGGTAGCCGTAGGCTTCCAGTTGCAGCGGCTGGTCTAGCGAAACGTGCTTGAAGCGGTTCTCACCGAACAGGTCGATCGTGTATTCATTTTCCTCGTGGACTTTGTCCAAGAGGACATCGACCGGTTGGTCGCTGAAATTGTGCAGCATGATCACTGCGCCGTCGGACCAATCGAATCGGTGCGCCAGCACGGCCGGATTTTCGACATCGATGATTCGCAGGTTGCCGCGGCCGATCTCCGGGCATTCTTTGCGGACGCGGATGAGAGCTTGCATCCAAGAGAGCAGCGAGTCGGGATCGCGGCGCTGCTCGGCGACGTTGACGTGTTGGTAGCCGTACGGACCACTGTCGATGACCGGTCGCACCAGCTTATCGCGGTCGGCCGTCGAGAAGCCGCCGTTCTT
>JBQCEI010001190.1:0-5002 GCA_051960375.1 Aureliella sp.
AACGCGGAGAGAAAGAGCCCGCCTCACTCTTCGAGCAAGTGCGAGACCAGCGACGTCGGGGGTAGCATGGTTTCCGGGTGGCCGGCTTCGGCCAGTTGGAACTCGTCGCCGGACTTGTAGAAGTCAACCTCGACACGATGCTGGCGACCGACTTTCTCGGGCAGGCAAACGGCGATGTACGACTGGCCGACGACGCGCACTTGGCGCGAGGCCGGGCTGACGATGAGCGCGGTGTTTTCATCGATGCCGATGCCCACCAGGTTGGGGTGCTGTTCGATGACGCGGCGGAGGCGCGAAAAGCGATTGCGCTTCATGAAGTGTTGGTCGATGATCACGCCCGGCAGCAGGCCGAAACCGGTGCCGATCGAGGGCTGCTTGCGGCCGCCGGCAATCATCACCTCGGACATCACCGCCGCGCCGGCGGATGTGCCGCCGACGATGCCGTTGCGCTCGAGCACTTCGCGAATCTTCCGCCCGGTGGCCGTTCCGAGATAGCACGAGGCGAGCCACGTTTGTTGGCCGCCGCCGAGCCACACGCCGGTCGCCGAATCGAGCGCCTGGCAGAATTCTTCGTCGTCGGCTTCTTCGCGCGAGCGGGCGTTGAGCACTTGCACCGACGCCGGTCCGCAGCTTTGCCATTCTTCGTAGTAACTGCGGACATAGCTGTCATCGACATAGACACCTGGAATAATCACCAAGCGGGCGGCTGCTCCGCCGGCCAACTCGACGAACTCCCGCTGCACCGCTTCGGGCAAATCTCCGCCGCCGGCGATCATCAAACTGCCGCCGTACAGCGGCGCGGACGAACTGGCCGTGTTGAGCGTCAGGCGCGAAACGTGTCGGTCGATTTCCAGGCGCAGATAGCCGCCGATTCCGAGCGCCAGCAGCAAAACCGCTGTCCAAGCCCAGACGCGAGTTGGGCGCAGACGGCGGACATCAAGTCCCAGCCGAACCATGATCGCGACTTTCGAAGAGAAGATTTCAGTCGAGAGAAAAGCTCACCGCCACGAAGAGCCAAGCGAGGGAACGCAGCTCCGACGCGTTCCGAGCTTATTATACCTCGCGTATCGTTGCCAGCCGAAAAGCGAGGCCTTGTATTTATCGTTGCCGCGTGCGAAAAAGTTCGGCCGAGCGTTGCTATGCATTTAACAATGCGGATAGGTAGGTGCGCTAATCGATTTTTACCGCCGAGACGCAGAGAGCGCGGAGAAGAAGATCAATCTTCGGGAGCGATGGTGAGCACGGCTGCGAAGGTTCGTAACTTTTTAGAAATGATCCGCTTTAGCCATACGCTCTTTGCGCTGCCCTTTGCGCTGCTGGGCGCGGCGCTGGCGTGGATCGTGCCGGCCCTCGACATCGACTTGCCCGCGAGCACACTGTCGCTGCGGCTGGCGGCGGTGGTCCTGTGCATGGTGATGGCTCGTTCGGCGGCGATGGCTTTCAATCGGTTGGTCGATGCCGCGATCGACGCGCGCACCCCGCGGACCGCCGGCAGGCATTTGCCCAGCGGCCGTTTGTCGAACGCCGAAGTGTGGGGATTCTTTGGAGTGACGGCGGCTGGTTTCGTGCTCAGCTGCGGGCTTTTCTGGCCGAACTGGCTGCCGCTGGCCGGTGCTGTGCCGGTGCTCGCGTGGATCTGCGGCTACAGCTTTG
Source organism: Aureliella sp. (assembly GCA_051960375.1). Lineage (GTDB taxonomy): Bacteria > Planctomycetota > Planctomycetia > Pirellulales > Pirellulaceae > Aureliella. The sequence goes on from JBQCEI010001190.1 coordinate 1,654, forward strand.
CAAAACGTTTTACCGCTGGGGCACACTTGTGGTTGGGCATTGCGCTGGCGCTCGCGCCGCTGTGCGCTTGGTTGGCGATGCGCGGCGAGCAAGTGATCATCGACCCGCGCGATCTTGGCCCGTCGCTTGGCTTGGCGGCAGCGATCGCCCTGTGGGTTGCCGGCTTCGACATCATCTATGCGTGTCAGGATGCCGAGTTCGATCGCCGTGAGGGTTTGCATAGCGTTCCGGCTCGTCTGGGAGTGGCCGGCGCGCTCCGCCTGGCAGCGGCAGCCCATGCGTGCATGTTGTTGGTGCTGGCCAGCCTGCCTTGGCTGTTTCCGCAGCTCGGCCTCGGAATGATCTACGGACTGAGCCTGACCGCGGTGGCGATTCTGATTTTCGTGGAGCACCGTTTGGTGCGAGCGGACGATCTCGGGCGAGTCAACCTGGCGTTCTTCCACGTCAACGCCGTGATCAGTTTTGGGCTGTCGCTGGCAACGGCCGTCGATGCGTATCTCGGCTGATTTCTCTGTTGCTTTTTACCGCGGAGGACGCGGAGTGAGCGGAGAGGAAGCTCTCGAGCTAGATTGCTCTTTCACGGCTGCCGAGCAGGATCTAAAAATTGCGGCGGCGAAAAACTGCGTTGGAACTGCTGTCGGGGAAGGAAAAAGCAAATGCGAACCGCAATCTTCAGTGGGACCTTGGCTTTGGGGCTGGTGGCGGCGACGTGGCTGGAGGTGTTCAGTCAGCAGGCTGCGCCGGTGCTGCCCGGTGCGAGTGCGCAGTCGAGCGCTGCCAGCGGCGAGACGCAGGTGCTCTCGACCCTGCTTCCCAGCGGCGTCCAGCAGGTCGTGGTGGTCGACGCCCGGGCTCAGACGATGGCGGTCTACCACATCGAGCCGCTGACGGGCAAAATCCAGCTCAAAAGTGTCCGCAACCTCCGTTTGGACCTGGCTATGGAGGAATTTAACGCCACTACTCCGCTCCCAAGCGAAATGCGGCTGCTGAAACCGTGACAAACGCCGACTTTTCTTGTCGGAAAGTCCCCACGGAATTTCGCAAACTCGGGAATTTGGGTTAGGATGAAAAAGTGGCCCAGGTCGCAGGCCGCGCCTATCTTATCTATAGCGACGTTGATCAACGATCCCGATGCTGGCTTCCCCCCCTTGTCGCCGACGGAGTGAGCGGCAAAACCCTGGGCTATGGATTGGCCTCCCGGCCGATTGCCGATTGTCCTGAGGAGTTTTGGTAGTATGAGCACCTTCCTCTCGTTGGAAGAAGCAGCCAAGCGGCTTGGCGTGAGCACCGAAGAGCTGGTCGAGATGCGCTCGCGCGGCGATATTTTCGGTTATCGGGATGGGGCGAGCTGGAAATTCAAGCCGGAAGAAATCGAACGCGTCGCCAACGAAGTGCTCGGCGATGCACTGGACGAAGACCCAGCCGGCTCATCGATTCTGGTCAGTGAGCAAGACCTCGGTCCGGCCGGCAGCAAACACGGCAGCACGATCGGCAGCGATATTCAGTTGGCAGGCGACGCCGGGGCGGACATCGACAGCGACGTAGCCTTGGTCCCCGATCCGGGCGGCGGCAGCGACGTCAAGCTGGTCGCGGGACGTTCGGCGGCCAAGCCAGCGATCGAAGAGAGCGACGACGATCTCGAACTGGCCCCCACCGACATGCCGGCTTCGGGCACGCCTGCTTCGGGCAGCAACGTGGTCGGCGGCGGCAGCGACATCAAGCCGGCTCCGGTCTCGGCTCCGACCTGAAGCTGGCTTCCGATGAAGACGATGAAGATGAGCTGTCACTGCAAGCCGACGACGGCGACCTCGACCTGGCGACGTCTGCCTCGTCATCGGGCAGCGACGTCGAACTGGGCAGCGACATTGCTCTTTCGCTTGGAGAAGGCTCCGATCTGATGGCTGGTCTGAGCCCTGTTTCCAGGCCGGTGCCGGGCGATTCGAACGCAGGCGGCGATCTGGAACTGGCCGACGACGACGATCTGGTGCTCGGCGGCGGCAGCGATTTGGCTTTGGGTAACGACAGCGGCATCAATCTGATGAGCCCGTCGGACAGCGGCATCTCGCTGGAAGACGAGCCGCTCGATTTGGCCGGCAGCGGTATTTCGGGGCTCGACCTGGCGGCCGAAGGCTCCGATGCAAGCCCCGCTGGTTCGGGAGTCGCAGCGGCGGGTGGTTCGGGCATCGACTTCACTCAGGGCGAAGAGTTCCAGTTGTCGCCATCGGGCTCGTTGGAAGCCGACGATGACAGCGGTTCGCAGGTGATCGAGCTGGAAGATTCTTCCGAGTTCGGAGACGCCGCGGTCGCCTTGCCCGCGCACGACGGCGGCTTTGGCGATCAAGGTTTCGCCGAGGAAGGTTTTGGGCCTGGCCTAGGTACCGCCGGTGCCACGAGCGGCGCGCCGGTGATCATGGGCACCCCGGAAGTTCCTTTCAGCGGCTTGATGGTCCTGGCCCTGCTGGGCATTCTCATGATCATGGGCATGTCGGGCATGTTGGTCACCGACGTGGTGCGCAACATGTGGCAGTGGTCCGATGGCTCGAGCGATTTGACGAGCGCCTTCACAAAGTCTATCGTGAGCGTCTGGCCGAAATAACCCGACGCGCCACTGGCGATTTTTGAGTCCACCAATAATCAGCCGCCGGGCCCAAGCCCGCAGTTTGCAATCAGCCGCAGGGCGTTAGCCCGCGGTTGCGACGAAAACCGGACGCTTACGCGTGCCGGCTGATTCATTCAACGGACTGCCAGGGTTGGTCGCTACCGAGCTCAACGGGAGATGGTTGTCGATGGATGCTCGAGCGCCTCAGCTCGCCGAAGGTTCGCCCACTAACCGTCTGACCCATACCGAGCTGCTGCAGCTGAAACGCTGGAACACGCCGACGATCTACAACGGCTGGGAACAGATCACCGAGCATGACATCGGACGCTCTTGCTTCAACATCGAAGAGACGCGCGATTACATGCCTCAAATGGGCCCGATGGTCGGCTATGCCGTCACGGTGATCATCGAACCGAGCAATCTCGCCCATCGCACTGCTCTTCCCAATGCCTGGCACGACTATCGCGAGTACGTCGCCGCGCAGCCGAGCCCGAAGATCGTGGTCGTTCAGGACCGAGACAAGCCAAACGTGCTTGGATCGTTCTGGGGCGAAGTCAACGCCAACGTGCACGCGGCGCTGGGCTGCGTGGGCGCGATCGTCGACGGCGCGATTCGCGATGTCGATGAAATGACTTCCGCTGGCTTCAAAGCCCTCGCGCGGCGGCTGTGCGTCGGCCATGCCTATTCGACTCCGGTCGAGTGGGGAGTGCCGGTCGAAGTCTTCGGAACTCGGATCGAGCCCGGTCAGCT
>JBQCEI010001191.1:0-5227 GCA_051960375.1 Aureliella sp.
AGTACAGCCCTTCGGCTTGGCCATACATCGGACCGTTCTATCCCTATCCGCAAGTGCCGCTGGGTTGGCGCAAAGTGGCCTTGGAATGGGATGACGGCCTCTGGTACCTCGACTTTACCAGCAAGTAGTCGACAGGCCTCGCGTGTGGGCTGACCCTCCACACAACAGTGGCTCACGACACCTAACCGGCAAGAAAAGAGGCGCGAGCTCGGACGCACGTCTGGCTCGGGCCTTTTTTCGTTTTGCTTTTTTCCCGCGGAGGGCGCGGAGAGCGCGGAGATCTGACTCCGCGCTCTCCGCGTCCTCCGCGGTAAAAACTTCCGGCACTTCGCGTCGGCCCGCTTGGCCAGTACGATGGAGGTACAGCAACTTCCCTTCTGCAACCGGGCAAACCTTCGCGTGCGCATTCCCTCATCGACTCAGCCTCTCGTCATCCATCTCCGCAAAGACCTCACCCGCGACATCAAGCGCGGCCACGTGTGGGTCTATGGCGATGCGATCGATCGGCCTCAAGCAGCCAGCGGCAGCGTGGCCGTACTGCTCGATCGCCGCGGTCAAAAGATCGCTTCGGGGATCTACGACCCGCGCCACCCGATTCCGCTGCGCATCTGTCGCACTTCGCCCCCGTGGGATTTGAATGCCGCTTGGTTTGAACAAACGCTCGCGCAAGCCCTCATGCTGCGCCAACATGCATTGCCGCCCGAGACGACCGGTTACCGACTGGTCAATGGCGAAGGGGACGGTTTGCCGGGGCTGGTCGTCGACATCTACGGATCGACGGCGGTCATCAAGCTCGACGGCGGCGGACCGCAACATTTCTATGATCCCCAGCAAGTGGCCCAGTGGCTCGAGCGGCAGCTCGGCACCGAGCGCGTCATCCTGCGGCCGCGCGAGCGCGGGACCAGCGGCACGGCAATTCGCGGCCAGATGCCCGACCAGCCAATCGCGTTTCTCGAAAACGGTTTGCAGTTCACCGCCGATGTGATCCACGGCCAGAAGACCGGCTTCTTTCTCGATCAGCGTGACAACCGCGATTTGATTCGGAAACTCGCGCATGATCGCTCGGTCCTGAACCTGTTCAGCTTCAGCGGCGGCTTCTCGGTCGCGGCCGGGGCGGGCGGGTGCAGCTCGGCCACTTCGGTCGATCTGGCTCCCGCTGCGATCGCGGCGGCTGAGCAACATTGGCAGCTCAACGGCCTGCCGCGCGAACGCCACACCGGCGTCGTCAGCGATGTATTCGAGTACCTCGAGAATGCCGCGGTCAAACGGAGCTGGGACATCGTCATCTGTGATCCGCCGTCGTTCGCTCCGAGCGAACGCACCAAGCGAGCGGCTGAGGAAGCGTATCAACGCTTGGCGCAGCTCTCGGCCAAAGCGGTCGCTCCGGGCGGTCTCTTGGCGCTGGCTTCATGCTCGAGCCACATCGATGCGGCGACGTTTGAAGAAGTGAACTTGGCCGGCCTCGGCCGAGCGCGTCGCACCGGCACGCTCATCGCCAACCGCAGCCTGCCACCCGACCACCCCACGCCGCTAGCCATGCCCGAGCTGCGCTATCTCAAGTTCAAACTCCTGCGGCTTAACTAAAACCCTCCGCGCCCTCCGCGGTTAAAAACCGATTTCACCGCGGAGGACGCGGAGAGCGCGGAGGAAGAACGTTTGTTGATAGAATGCCCCTCAGCGAACCTCTTTTGCGAATCGTTGTTCAATGAAGGGCTCTCAACATGTCATGGAATATGTTTCAAAGCGCGTCGCTTGCCGCATCGGTTGCACTCGCAGCAATCTCGCCAGCTCGTGCCGACGAGCCCAAGCCGACGATATCGGTCAGCGGTTCGGCTGAGATTCGCGTCGTGCCCGACCAGGTTGTAATCACCGCCGCTGTGGAGTCGCGTGCCAAAGAAGTGGCGACGGCGTGCAAGGATAACGAAACGCGTATCCGCGCTATCGTGCAGTTCTTAAAGTCTTCGGGAATCGAAGACAAGCACATCCATACCGAATACATTGCGATCGATCCGATCATGCGCCTCCGGAGTTATCCGCGCAAAGCCGTACAAGCGCAGGCTAATTTACCTAATAGCAACCCCTTTGAAGAAACCGAAGAGGAGCAGCTCGAACAACCGGTGGGCTATTTAGCGAGACGACAGTTCGCGATCACCGTCGTTGATCTCGGAAAGTTCGAAGCCATCTATCAAGGCCTCATCGAGCGCGGCATCAACCGCGTGAGCGGGATCGAATTTCGCACGTCGAAGTTGCGCGAACATCGCGACGAGGCTCGGCTGAAGGCTGTCCGCGCGGCCAAAGAAAAAGCTCAAGCGATGGCTGGAGAACTGGGTGCCACTCTTTCCGCAATCAAATCGATCGACGAATCGCGAGATACTCTCGCCCGAACCGCGATGCAAAACTCAATCTCCAATCCATTCGGAGGCGAACCAGCCGAAGGAACATTCGCCATTGGTCAAATCGAAATCAATGCCGCAGTCGACGTCGTGTTCTACTTGGGCAGCCCGGAATTGGATGACTAATCTTTTCTCCGCGCTCTCCGCGTCCTCCGCGGTAAAAACGGATTTCAGCCGTGGAGCCAATCGGCGATGCGCTGGATAACTAGCTCGCGTCCCTCGTCGCGGTGCAGGTCGTGGAGCATGCCTGGAAAAATCTCCAGCTCGCAGGGCGCGCCGGCAGCTTGGGCCCTGGCGGCGAACTCCTGCGAGGCCTCGGGCGCTGTGACCACGTCTTCGCTGCCGTGCAGCACCAGGCAGGGTCGATCGAGCAAGCCGGCGTTCTCCAGCGCCCACGCGCCGCTGTCGATCAAGCCCGCGCCCAGCCGCAGCGACACGCAGCGATGCATGAGAGGATCTTTGCCATAGGCTTCCCGTTCCTCCTCCACGTGCGAGAGGTACTCTTTGCGAACCGGAGCTCTCAAGCGATAGTGCGGCAGGACTTTGAGGAGTATGCGAGCCAACCGCACCGTTGCCGGGCTGGGCGGCTGAACCGCTCGCAGCATCGCCGCCGAAGCGATCAAGCGATCGGGCTCGGCCACTTGGCGCAGCACCGCATTGAGCACCAGATTGCCGCCCATGCTATGCCCATACAAACACACCGGCAGCGTGCGATCATCGGGCCAAGCCGACAGCGAGACCTCTCCTCCGGGTTCCCGCGCATCGTCGAGCGCCAGCCGCTGCAGCTGGCGGCCGCCGCGGGCTAACCGCACTAGTCCGCCGACTTCTTCCAGCAGGGCCTCATACGAAGTCACGCAGCCGCGCCAGCCCGGCGATAAGCCTTGTCCTTGCAGATCGATCGCAACCCCGCCGGCTCCGGTTGTGACGATGCTCGCGGCCAACGACTCGTACCGCCCGGTGTGTTCACCCAGCCCCGGCACAATGCACATGATGGCCGACGGTGCTTGTTCTCTCGGCCACCAGATGCGCAGGAATCGCCGCTCGCCACCGGGCAACTCGAACCAGAACGTGCGCCGCTCGACGTTGTCGACCACATTACCCTGATCGTCTTGCGACGGTTCATAGGGATTGCGTATCGACATATCTCAACGTCCGTAACATCAATGGCCGTGACAGTTCGAAGTTTTTCAAACACAGAGACACAGAGCTCGCAGAGGAAGCATGCTGGCAGCTAGACTCTGCGATCTCTATGCCTCTGTGTTTATTTTCTTATATCGCCTGCAAGACAGCTTAACGAAGCTCAAAAGTCGCGACGAGCGGATAGTGATCGCTCACATCTAACTCGTCCAGCGGCATCGTGAGGCGGCCGTCCCAGTGCGCGGGCCCATCGTTGCCCCGTCCGCGGATCACCAGCTCGGGCCGCACGGCGATGTTTGCAAAAACCCAATCGCGCTGACCTGGTTCGTCGGCGATCAAGCTCGGGGTGACCAAGATGCGATCAAAGGCTTTGCTCAGAATCGCATGCGTGCGTCGCTGATCGGCCGGCGCATTTTCCAGCAGATCGACCAGCTGCGGAGGCTGAGCGACGTCGCCACCGGCAACCAACTGCTGCATCTCGCCAGCCAGTTCACCGACGCGATGTTCTGAGTTCAAATCGCCGAGAAAGATGACGTCTTGCCCGGCGTCTAGTTGCGGTTCGAGCCAGTAGCGAGCCAGTCGCGCCTGGCGAGTGCGTTCCGATTCGGCTTCTGCCTTAGCCCGAAGGTGCATGTTCATCACCGTCAGCGGCGAAGCGACGTCGGCCCAGCGAAACTCGGCGACTAAATGTTTTGAGACATTATAAAACTGCTCGCTGTCGAACATCGTTTTCGATTGCTCGTGGCGTCGATAGTGCGCCAGGCCGGTGCGCTGCAGGATGCCGACATCTTGCTCGGTGAATCGATCGCTGCCGGGAATGAAGGCCGCGCGATACGAGCGATGGTGTTTTTCGCGAAGCTCCGCGGCGATGTCGGCCAGCGTCTGCTCACCTTCGATCTCTTGCAAGGCCACGATCGTCGCATCGCACTTGGCGATCGCTTCGGCCACCGCCGCAACTTTCCACTGCCAATACTCCTTCGACGGCGCCGACTGCTCGCGAGCCAGCTCGCTGCGATTGTCGCCTCGGTAGTCGTCGAACATCCATTCGACGTTCCACGTCATCACGACCAACCGCTCAGGTGCAGGATCGGCGCCGGCATTTTCAGCCTTCGACGCGCCAGCCGTGCGACCACCCGATGGGTTCGCCGCTTGATCGCTCTCCCAAGCCGCACCGCCGCAGCCAGCGAGACACGCCAGGCACACACCCAACCAACTTCGCAGCCAAGTTCTCACTCTGCGCACTCTGCGTTTCCTCTGCGTCTCTGCGTTAAAAAATCTCTACGCACTCTTCTCGCCGCGAGCCGCCCGCCCGGTGGCGATCACCCGATGAAAGTGCAACTTGACTTCGCGAGCGACCACTCGCCGCACGCCTTCGACCAAGCATCGCGGTTCGTTCTCGTTCTGCCCCTCGGCGACGATCGCATCGATCTTCGTCCCCGGCGGCACCGTGAAGGTCGACTGGTAGATGATCTGATTGCCCGCATCGAGTTCCGGAACGATGAAGTGACAAGTCGCCCCGTAAGTCAACATGCGCGCCGAATAGGCATCGTGATAGGGGCGCAGTCCCGGGAAGCTCGGCAACAATCCGTGATGCAAGTTGATGATGCGTCCGCCGGCGAACTTCCAGCACGTGTCGGGAGGTAGCACGCGCATGTAGCGAGCCAAGACGACGTAGTCGACTTCATAGCGGTCGAGCA
>JBQCEI010001192.1:0-3788 GCA_051960375.1 Aureliella sp.
CGGTGCAGTGGCATTTTCACGAGTCGACCGGATCGCCCTTCTGGCTCGAGAAGAAGAAATCGCTCAAATTCGATCCGCTCAAGGACGTCAAAGGCTTCGACGATCTGAAGAAGTTCCCGCTCTTTGAAGACGATTGGCTGCGCGGCGGCCCGGTGCGGCGTTGGTTGCCCAAGGGGCTCGAAGGCCGGCCGGCTTACGTCTTCGAAACCGGCGGCACGACCGGCGTTCCCAAGAGTCGCGTCGTCGTCGATGACTTCCGCATCGATTACGAAATGTTCAGCGACACGCTGCCCGACAAGTACTTCCCGCGCGGCGCCAATTGGCTGATGCTCGGCCCGTCGGGACCGCGTCGCTTGCGCCTGGCCGTCGAGCACCTGTGCCAGTATCGCGGCGGCATCTGCTTCTGCATCGACCTCGATCCGCGGTGGGTGATCAAGCTGATCAAGAAGGGCTGGATGGAGCATCTGGAAGAGTACAAGAAGCACTGCATCGATCAAGCGATCACGATTCTGACCGCCGGCCACGATATCAAGTGCATGTTCGCCACTCCGAAGCTGCTCGAAGCGCTCGCGCAAGGTTTGGCTGAGCGCGGTACGTCGATCCAAGAGATCGGCATCACCGGCATCTTCTCCGGCGGCACCGAGTTCACCCCGCAGTGGACGCGGTTCTGCGTCGAAGAACTGCTCGGCGGCTCGCCCGAAGAGAGCGGCGTTTACATGACGCCGACCTACGGCAACACGCTGATGGGGCTGGCGTGCAGCAAGCCAGTCACGGCCGAGGACGATTACAAGATCAGCTACTACGCGCCGCAGCCTCGAGCGGTCGTCGAGATCGTCGACTTCGATGACCACACCAAAGTCGTCGATTACGCCGGGACCGGACGGGTCAAACTGTATACGATGACCAAAGAGTTCTTCGTGCCCGGTTTCCTCGAGCGGTATGAGGGAGAGCGCGAGCGACCCTACATCAAGTATCCGTGGGATGGCGTCAGCGGCGTGCGTCCGTACCACGTATTCGCAGCGACCACGACTGTGGGCGTTTACTAAGTATCAAGATCGGAGACCAATCGCGTGCTTACGATTCCCGCTATTCGTTGGGGCAAACCCTACAAGTCGCTCGAAACGCAAGATATCTATCATTTCGATACAGGCGAACCGATTGCCAAGCTGTCCACCGTCAACGGTGGCATGCTGCAAATGGATATGCGGAAAGCGTCGGCCGCCAGGGCCGCTCTGCGCCAGATTCCGACCGGCGAGCTGATCGAGCGCTGCAAACGCGCCGGCCAGCTCTTCGAGTCGGCGACGCTCCAAATCGGCGAAGAGTCGCAGACGGTCGACCAGTTCATTCATCAACAGTCGGCCAGCACCGGTCTGCCCGAGCACATGTGCCGCTCGAACATGCAGAAGAATGCGTTCGTGCTGGCCAACATCGACCGCATCCTCGATTGCCTCACCCGCGGGCTGGATCTCGACATCCTCAGCCGCGGCTACGGCGAAGAAGGACGCGGAGTCACGGTGAGCTATCAGGTGCAGTCGCCGGTTCTCGGCGCCGTGCTGCCGAACAATTCGCCGGGCGTGCATACGCTGTGGTTGCCGGCGGTGGCTCTGCAGATCGGCTTGCTGCTCAAGCCGGGCTCGCAAGAACCGTGGACTCCGTACCGCATGGTGTCGGCGTTCATCGAAGCCGGTTTGCCGGCGGAAGCGTTCGCGCTTTATCCCGGCGGCCACGATGTCGGCCAAGCGCTGCTGACCAAGAGTCCGCGCTCGATGATCTTCGGCAGCGCAGAAACCGTCGCTCAGTACGCCGGCAACCCGCGCGTGCAAGCTCACGGACCCGGCTTCTCGAAGATCCTCATCGGCGACGACGTAGTCGATCGGTGGGAAGAGTTCCTCGACATGATGGTCGAGAGCATCTTCTCTAACAGCGGCCGCAGTTGCATCAACTGTTCGGGCATCTGGGCTTCGCGGCACACCGAAGAGATCGCGCAGGCGCTGGCCGAGCGACTCGGCGGCGTCGAAGTGCTGCCGCCGACCGATCCCGAAGCGGGCCTGGCCGCCTTCACCAATGCGAAAATGGCCACCGGCACTTGGGCGCTGGTGCAAAAGGATCTCGCCGAGTCGGGCGTCACCGACTGCACCGCCTCGTTCGGTCCACGTCTGATCGAGAAAGAACGCTGCGCCTATCTGCGACCGGTAATCGCTCACGCCGATTCGGCCGATCGCGGCATCGCTTCGAAGGAATACATGTTCCCGTTCTGCGCAGTCGTCCGCTGTGCTCAGAAGGACATGATCGGCAAGATCGGCCCGACGCTGGTCGGCACGGCTCTGACCGAAGACGAAGACTGGATCCGCGAGCTGACCGACAGCGTGCACATCGATCGGCTGAACATCGGTCCGATCGCCACCAACCGCCTCAACTGGCTGCAGCCGCACGAGGGCAATCTCATTGACTTCCTGTTCCGCTCGCGGGCTTATCAGATCGCCCCGCTGCCCGTTCCGGCAGGAGCAAAGTAGGGCAGGCATCAGGCATCAGGCGTCAGGCTTCAGAGTCAGAATTTAGGATTTAGGATTCAGACGAAAGGCTTAGGATTTAGGGCTAAAAGGTTCGGGTGGCGGGCTTGGGGTTCTCCTGAAGCCTGACGCCTGAAGCCTGACGCCTGAACAGTATGGAACTGAAAAGCATCGAGGTTCGCGGCGCGCGCGAACATAATCTGCGCGACGTGAATGTCGTGCTGCCGCGCAATCAACTCATCGTTTTCACCGGCGTCAGCGGCAGCGGCAAAAGCTCGCTCGCTTTCGACACGCTGTACGCTGAAGGGCAGCGGCGTTATCTCGAGAGTCTCTCCAGCTACGCTCGGCAATTCATCGGCCAGCTCCCCAAGCCCAACGTCGATTACATCGCGGGCTTGAGTCCGTCGGTGTCGATCAGCCAGAAATCGACCTCGTCGAACCCGCGCAGCACCGTCGGGACGATCACGGAGATCTACGACTTTCTGCGCGTCCTCACCGCCCGCGTGGGCACCGGATTCTGCCCGAAGTGCGAAGTGCCGATCACTTCGCAGACGCGCGATCAGATCGTCGCCCGCATTCAGACGCTCACCGACTCGCCCGAGTATCTCGTGATGGCACCGCTGGTGCGCGGGCAAAAGGGCGAATATCGCGACCTGTTCGAGAGCCTGCGCCGCCAGGGCTATGCGCGGGCCCGAGTTGACGGACAAGTCATCCTCCTGTCCGACCCGCCGCAGCTGGGCCGGCAATTGCGACACACGATCGAAGTGGTCGTCGCCAAGATCGCTATCGCGACCAGTTCTTACAGCACGATCGCCGACGCGGTCAACGAGGCGCTCAAGCTGGGCGAAAACACGCTCGTGCTCATCCCGTGGCGCGAAGGCAAAGACGCCGCCACAGCAGCAGCTCCCGAAGCACGCCGCTCCAATGCCAAGCGGGCTCGCGCCGCCGCGGCCGAAGAACTCGTGATGTCGTCGGAGTACGCTTGCCCGAAATGTAGTTCTTCATTCACGCCTCCTTCGCCGCAACTGCTCAGTTTCAACAGCCCGCAAGGCATGTGCCTCAGCTGCGAAGGATTGGGCAAGCAATACACGTTCGCTCCCGAACTGCTGATTCCTGACCCCAACAAGTCGATCAAGCGCGGAGCGATCGAAGCGCTCGGTGGTTGGAACGATTTGAGTCGCTGGCAGCGCAACCAGTTCATGGGCGCCGCCGAAGTGCTCGAGCGCGATCTCGATCTGGACACCGGTTCGACGCTCACTCGCCCTTGGTCGGAGTTGC
>JBQCEI010001193.1:0-2500 GCA_051960375.1 Aureliella sp.
ATCGAAATTGATTACGCCTCGAATGGATCCGTCGAGTTCCGCCTGGACGGCGCCGTCATCTTCATATCGCGTTGTCCAAGTATCGAAGGTCGGCTGCAGCAGAAGGGGAGGCGAGAGAATCGATGCACTCGGATCGAAAAGGACTTTGCCGGAGCGAATCAGGCCCGGCGCATACGTAAAGCCGCTGCTTGATGTCGTCAAGCCGCTCAGTTCGGTCGACAGGTTGGGTGTGCCGGTTACGCTCGTAGTGCCAAAGTATTTCAGTGCGGCCAAGCTCTTGCGACCCCACATCAAATCGACGTAACCGCCATAAGCGACGGTCGTGCCACTTCCACTGGCTAATGCTGCCACATAGCCCGGATCGTTGGGCGTGAGAATCAGGTCGTCCGAGCCATCCTGACCCAGAACGCCGCTTCCGCTGGCACCCGCGACGCCGTCCGGACCATTGATGCCGATTACCGGCACCCCGCTATCGAAACCTTTGACATCGAAGGCCAGCAGATCGTTCGCTAGAACGTCTTCACCTCGGCGGTTCCCGGCGAGCACGAAAGACGGATTCAAAAAATTGCCCGCCGATCCTGCAAGGGTAGCCAAATTTGCGGGGCGGACAGGATTGGGATCTTCGCTAAATATAGGGAAGGCTGATTGCGGGATGGGTTCGAGTGCCAACAGGGGCATAGTCGTACTGTTTGAACTACCGGGAATCTGGTACTGATAGTGCGCAAAGCGATTAGCCGGATTGGTCAGGTCGTCCAGGCTATTAGCTGCGACGGAGTCGGCAGCTGGGCTTATTCCGTCAGCCACGCGATGCATCGAAAGATCGCACTTTTGGAACGAGCCCGCCATGTCCAGATAATCAATGCCGCCTGTACCAAGCCATTTGTCGTCCGGCAAAACGCCATTAACATTCAAATCGGGGCGAATCAGCAGCGCGCGGTAATGCAACTGGTATGCGTCCGGGAGATTATTGCCGTCGACATCGTCGAAGTAGGGATAGTCAGTGGGATCAGTAGATACCGGTCGAGCAAACACGACGATTTCCGCCAACTGGGAGGAAATCATTACGGGTTCATATTTGTCGAGCGTGCTATCGTTATCGGAATCACTCGTCGTGCCGATCAGGCTCGTATTGAGCAGGAATGCCGGCACCTGGCCGACATACCAAGAGTCGCCCGCGCGGGCCGTGAACATCAAAACGTCATCCAAATCACCGAAGCGGCTCGAACGCACGGCATCGGTCGTAAGCGCCGGGTTTGACCCGTTAGTCGGATCGAACAGCGTGCAGGTGTAGTCGGTCATCGAGCCATCGAAGTACTCGAAGTAGCCCGAGCCGGCACTGGCGTCGGCTGGCGGATCGACGCGGACGGTCAGATTGTTGAGGTCGTGCCGCAAACGAAAACTGACCGACCGCAGCGTATTGTTCATCTGCAGAGCGGCTCGCCCCTGCTTCATGCTGTCGCCGATGATCTTGAACACCTGAGCCAGCGAGACCATCATCAGAAGCGTCACCGCGGTCGCGATCAGGACTTCCAGCAGGGTGAAGCCGCCACGAGCGGAGCGATGACGAGAGGAGCGGTTTCTCTTGCGCATGAGGAGTTCCTTTGGTGCGTCGCCACCCGTTGCCGATACGTCCCCGAGCGACTGGACCCTTCGGGCTACGGTGATTCCCGAAGATCGCAACTCGCGGTAGATTCGAATGTCGGTCTGTGAGGCTTCGGCGAACTGGCGAAAGCGAAAGACAAGCTGCGGGGTAGCGCCAATCAGCTCGACGTACCAAAACGTCCACGCAGCCGTCGGCAACTCCGCGAGTTACCGGGCCGGTGAATCGATCTGGGAACGTTCGGATTGCTGAGTCTGGCGGCCACCCTTCGTTAAAATATCTTACTCCCCACGGTTTCCATTGCACAACGCGGCGCCTTCGAAGTCAAGAGATGGGCAGGTATTGAGCCCATGGGTTACACCGCTGGCGGTTGCCGCCGCCATCCTCTGGGGCTGGATCGCAATCGCCCTTTCGCTCCCTGAATCGCTGTGGGTGGACGAATTGCACAGCGTTTGGTGCGCAACCGGCACTTCTGGGGACGTTTTTCAGCGGGCCGAGCTGGGCAACCAGTTAAGCACTTATTTCTGGCTCTTGCGCTGGGTCGGCGAGACATTTGGTACCGCGGAAAGCGCATGGCGGGCTCCGTCGGTCTGCGCTTGGATCGGCACAGTGATGCTTTGTGGCGGGTGGCTGGGATGGCTGGCCGGTTGTAGCGGCCGCCCGTTGGCGCTGGCCGCGTTAGCGCTGCTGGTGCTCGATCGTTTGCAAATCTTTTACGCCACCGAAGCTCGCGCGTACGCACTGGTGGCACTGGTGACCCTGGAGGCATGGACCGCTCTGGCCGCCTGGAGCTGGTCGTGGTTTCCCCTTTCCGGCCGCCGCGAAGCGCGATGGCCGTCGGCTAAGTGGGTTGCCTGCTGGTCGGTCTGGTGGGGATGCGATGCGCTGGCCTGTTGGCTT
>JBQCEI010001194.1:0-6259 GCA_051960375.1 Aureliella sp.
CTGAAACCTGGGACTCGCGTCCCAGGCTAATGCATGCCGTCGCTTCGCGACTCGAACAGCCTTGCTTAACGACGCAACCGGAGCCCAAGCCTTCGGCGGTTCCTCTGGTGATGAATGCAGGGCAGATGGTATCATCTGACTTCGCCCGCCGACAGTGTATTAATTCGATCGAAAGTCGCTAATGAATTCCGCCGCAGGTCCCAAGGCATTCACTCAAACCTGGTTGCAATCTCTCACGCTGGTCGCGCGCAATCCGGTCGCTCAGGGAATCAAGCCGCTTCTCGATACGATCAACGATCTGTGCCAGCCGAGCGCTCAGGCCGATCGTCCGGCAGCGGCTCGGCGGCTCTGGGACTTCGGCGCCGCGGAAGGCCTTCAAAACGTGTTGACGATCCTGCCAGTGCAGCAACCCAATTGGTTGTTCGATCGCGATTCCTCGTTCACTTTCAAACGCACCGGCCGCGATGAGATCGCCGACTTCGAAACCTGGAGCAAGTGCCTGGGCATCGAGCCGAACGAAGTGCCGCTGGTAGCTGAGGTCACCAGCCGCGACTGGCTCAATCTGGTTCGTCAGGAAGCGGTTCGTTTGCAGAAAGCGATGAGTGCGGCGGCGATTTCGCCCGGCTTGAACCTGAGCTTGCCTTGCACTGCCGCCTGGGACCTCAAAGGTTGGTCGATCCGCTTTGATCAGGCCGATTGGGTCGTCATTCGCTACGACGAACCGTTCACCGTCGAGCGGCCTTCAATGGAAGAATTGGATGAGCCGCTCATGTGGGCAGTGGCTACCGCTCACGATGCGCTGGTTCCCAAGACGCTGCCCAAGCTCGAACTGGAAGCGAAGGAGCAGCCGTGGATGAGCTGCGTCAAGCGGCTTGAGCCGCTGCATACGCGCGTGCTCGTCAAAGAAGCTCGGCAGTACTCGCCGTGGTTCCGGCGAGTTTGGGCGTGCGTCTGGACGGTGATCTACCGCGAGCAGAATGTGCTGGGCGGACGGGCTGATATCGATGTGGTGCGGCAGGAATTGGCCGAGTGCGTCGGCCTGGCTCCGCGGCTGACCATTTGGATGTTCGCCTTTGCCAAACTGGTTTGCGAATGCCAGCTCGGCCGCGGGCTGGGGATCTCGGGCGACTATGCCGTCTAAACACGACCGCTTGGCTGTGCCTAGAATGGTTTTACCGCGGAGACGCGGAGAAAGTATTGGGGGAAGAGCACCAAAGAATCGCCGAGCATGAATTGCGACGAGTTTCTCCAGATTGCCGACCTGTTTGCCGAGCCAGCGTTTTTGCTGGGCCGCGATGGCACCGTGCACGCAGTCAATCGCGCCGTGGACACCTTGGGCTATCGCCCTGAGCATCTCACTGGCCGCAATCTGAATGAACTCTGGGCGGCTCCCGAGACGGTGATCGAAGATTACCTCAGTTTGTGCTTTCGCAGCAAAGAACCGATCATCGGTTCGCTCTTGCTGATCGCCGAAGATGGCCAGGTTCTGTCGTGCATCGGCTACGGAGCTCTCCTGGATGGCGCTCCGGCTGGCCATGTGTGCAAGGATCCGGCTGGCAGTCATTCAGCGGGCAAAGATTCGCAAGTGGTGCTGCGGGTCAGTCGAAAAGAGTTCACTCCCAGCCACTTCAGCATCCTCAACCAGAAGATTAGCGAACTGAGCACCGAGATCCATCGGCGGCTGCAAGCCGAGGATCAGCTGCGCGATCAGACCGAGTGGCTCTCGGTGACCCTCTCGAGCATCGGTGATGCGGTCCTCACGACCGACCATGAAGGGCGAGTCACCTTTCTCAACCCCGAAGCGGAGCGCATGACCGGGTGGACGGACGCCGAGGCGCGGGAGCGGCCGCTGCACGAAGTGTTTCAGATCATCAACGAGCACACGCGCGAGCCGGTAGAGCCTCCGGTGCATCGCGTGTTGCAAGAGGGCGTCGTCGTCGGCATGGCCAACCACACGGTGCTCGTCGCTCGCGATGGCGTTCGGCGGCCGATCGAAGACAGCGCCGCTCCGATTCGCCGCGGCAGCGATGTTGCCGGCGTGGTGCTCGTGTTTCGCGACGTGACCGAGAAGAACACCGCTCGCGTGGCCATCGAAGAATCGGAACAGCGCTTTCGCCAACTCGCCGAACACATTACCGATGTCTTCTGGATCGCCGATCCCGCGCGGCCCAAAGTGCTGTATGTTAGCCCGGCTTACACGCAGATCTGGAATCGGTCGAGCGAAAGTCTGTATCAGCGGCCCCGTTCGTTCCTCAAATCGATCCATCGCGAAGATCGACCTCAAGTGCTCGAGGCGATCGGCCGGCAAGCTCGCGGGGAGACGACCACCGAAGAGTTTCGCGTCGTGCGTCCGGACGGCTCGGTGCGGTGGGTTTCCGATCGCGCCTTTCCGATCAAAGACGAAAGCGGCAGAGTTTATCGCGTAGCGGGGATCGCCGAGGATATCACCGAACGCCGCCTGGCTAGCGAGGCACTGCGCGAGAGCGAAGCTCGCCTGCGCCGCATCGTCGAATCGAATGTCATCGCGCTGGTCGTCGGCGATTATCAGGGACGCGTGATCGAAGCCAACGATGCGTATCTGCAACTGGTCGGCTACTCGCGCGAGGACTTGCGAAAGGGTCGCCTCAATTTCATCGAGCTGACTCCGCCCGAGTTCCAGGATCTCGATCGGCGGGCGATGGAGCAGATGGCGACCTCAGGCAGGCACGATCCGTTTGAGAAGGAGTATATGCGCAGAGACGGCACGCGGGTGCCCGTTCTGGTCGGCACGGCTTATCTGGGCAAAGATAAAAACGGCAACGAGCTCGGCGTGAAATTCGTGCTCGACCTGACCGAGCGCAAGAAGGCCGAACAAGCCTTGCGCGAAAGCGAAGAGAAGCTGCGGTTGATGGCTGACACCATTCCGCAGTTGGCCTGGATGGCTCGCCCCGATGGTTACATCTTCTGGTTCAATCGCCGCTGGTATGAATACACCGGTCTGGAGCACGAACAAGTCGAAGGCTGGGGTTGGCAAGCGGTGCACGACCCGCAGTATCTGCCCGAAGTGCTAAAGAATTGGCGAAGCTCGCTGGCCAGCGGCAAACCGTTCGGAATGGTCTTTCCGCTCAAAGGCAACGACGGTCAGTTCCGCCCCTTCCTGACGCGCGTCAATCCGCTGCGCGACCAGGATGGCCAGATCCTCTACTGGTTCGGTACGAGCACCGACATCAGCGAACAGAAGCGGGCCGAAGATGCGTTCCGGTTCTTGGCCGAAGCCAGCGCGGCTCTGGCCACCGTCGTCGACTACCAGAGCACATTGCAGATGGTGGCCACGCTGGCCGTGCCGCGGTTCGGCGATTGGTGTGCGGTCGACATCGCACAGCCCAACGGCACGCTCATGCGCCGCGCGGTCACTCACGTCGATGCCGAGAAAGTGCATTTGGCCTACGAGCTGGCACAGCGTTATCCGTTTCAAGGCGACAGCGCCGTCGGTCCGCCGATGGTGGCTCGCACCGGCCAGCCCGAGATATTGCAAATGGTCCCCGAGTCGCTATTGGTTGCGCTCTCGCGCGACCGCGACCATCTGGAACTCCTCCGCCAGCTCGGATTGAAGTCGTATCTGTCGGTACCGATGAAGGCTCGCGGCAAAGTGATCGGCGTGCTCACGTTCGTCTCCAGTACGGGGCGGCATTACAGCGAATCGGATTTGGAGGTCGCGGAAGATTTGGCGCATCGTGCCGGCGTGGCGGTCGAGAATGCGCGGCTCTACGAAGCGCTCAAAGATGCCGACCGCCGCAAGGACGAGTTCCTGGCGACCCTCGCGCATGAACTTCGCAATCCGCTGGCGCCGATCCGCACGGGACTAGAGGTTCTCAAGCTGGCCGGCGACGATCGCAACCTGGCCAACGAGACGCGCGAGGTCATGCAGAAGCAGCTCGAGCACATGGTGCGGCTGGTCGACGATCTGTTGGAGGTTTCGCGGATCACGCGCGGCAAGCTGCAACTGCGCAAAGAGCGCGTCGAGCTGAACTCGGCGATCACCAGCGCGATCGAAGCCGCTCGGCCGCTGATCGATGATGCCGGGCACACGCTCAAGCTGAACTTGCTGCCCGAACCGATCTACGTCGATGCCGACCCGACGCGGCTATCGCAGATCTTCACCAACCTACTCAGCAATGCGGCGAAGTACACCGACCGCGCCGGCGTAATTGAGCTGACGGTCACGCGCAATGAAGAGCACTTAACCGTCTCGGTGCGCGATTCCGGCATCGGCATACCAGCCGAGCATCTGTCGAAGATCTTTGAAATGTTCTCGCAAGTCGATTCGGCCATCGAACGCTCCCAGGGAGGCCTGGGGATCGGGCTGTCGCTCGTGCGGGCGCTGGTGGAGATGCACGGCGGAGCGGTCGAAGCCAAAAGCGAAGGGCCCGGCAAAGGGAGCGAATTCATCGTCCGCTTGCCGATTCTGAAAACGCACAAGGAACAGCCGCAAGAAGCTCCGCCCAGCGAAGAGACGCGGCGGCGGTTTGCCAATCATCGCATCCTGGTGGTCGACGACAACAAGGACGCCGCTCGCTGCCTGGCCATGCTGCTGAAGATTATGGGCAACGAGACCGCGACGGCGCACGACGGGGCCGAAGCGATCGAGGCGGCCAGAGAGTTTCGCCCCGATATCGTGTTGCTCGACATCGGTATGCCCAAGATGAACGGCTACGAAGTGGCTCGCAGCATTCGCAAAGCGGCGTGGGGCCAAGGGATGATTCTGGTCGCCGTCACCGGTTGGGGCCAAGAAGAAGATAAGCGTCGCGCGGTCGAAGCGGGCTTCAACCTTCACCTCACCAAACCGATCGAAGCCTCCTCGCTGCACAAACTGCTGATCAGCCTAAACATATAGGCTGCACTTCCATGATTTGAGCTCACCGCGGAGGACGCGGAGGACGCGGAGAAAATACCGTCATGTAGAACGGTTCTCCTCCGCGCTCTCCGCGCCTCCGCGGTAAAACTCTTATCTCGTGCCGGCGATTAAACCGACGTTTTTAGGCAAAATCCGGCTGCGCAAAAACGCTATAACGCCTTCCCTTGGCGCTCTCTGCGTCCACCCTCGGCGTCTCTGCGTTAAAACCAATCCCTACTTAGGCACGCCGCTTGCTTGATGCCGCGGTTTGCCTGAATTGCCCAGGCGGTTTAAAGCGACCGCGGCTGGGCAGGCAGGTCCCGCCACTTGGCGCCGGGACTGAAAAGGGTTGACGCGTGGGCTGGCTCCGCTTCTACCGTCGTTCTGCGAAAAAGAGAGCAGGACTGCGAAGGTGGAAGCTGTGCGCTTTTGGCTGATGCGCGACCAGTTTGGTTTCCGATCGACCATCGTCGGCCGTCATAGCCCAGTCGTCAGCTACATGTCTTCGGGCTATGGGTTCGTCACGCGCGTCGCATTTACTCGGATAGAACCCGGTGCGTTTGCTAGCTGGCCTGCAGCGTTCGTCGATCGCGCTGTTTGCAGAGCCTGCTTATCGAAGCCGGGAGAGTTCGGACATATCGCAGAGATATGGCACTGGAGTCAGACGCCACTGGAGCAACCGCCATTAGTCGGCTCAACCGCCTACACCTCCGTTCCAGCCAACACCGGGCTCACAATGGCTCGCCGAGCGAATCTGCTCAGGGGATTGCGCCGAAGCGAGCGGCGGGCGATAATGCTCGGCTGCATGAAGGCTCATCTTACGATATGCTTCGCGGTAACCCGCAGCTTGTACCACCACCTCTCTTCTTTTGTCTCGACAAGACCTTCGTCACAAACCGGCTCGGTGGCGAGTAGGACGGTCTGAACGAACAACGGATTTTGAAACAGTCATTTGGAGTGCTTTCATGCAGAGCGTCACCGAAGCGCCAAGCCAAGAACTCGATGCCAAAGTCTTGCTCACTGCCTTGATGGCGCTGAAGAAAGGTGATTTCACCGCCCGCTTGCCCGACCACTGGACCGGCATGGCAGGCAAAGTGGCTGACACCTTCAATGAAGTGATCGATCTCAACGACCGAATGGCTCGCGAACTGGATCGTCTTAGCCAGGTCGTCGGCAAAGAAGGTACGCTCGTTCAGCCAGCCAGCTTTAATGGGGCGGTCGGCTCGTGGGCCGACTCGATCGACTCGGTCAACGAACTGATCGACGACCTGGTGCACCCGACCAGCGAAACGGCCCGCGTCATCGGCGCCGTTGCCCAGGGCGACCTGTCGCAGACGATGGCCCTGGAAATCGACGAGCGGCCGCTGCAAGGCGAGTTCCTGCGCA
>JBQCEI010001195.1:0-2456 GCA_051960375.1 Aureliella sp.
GATGCACCGCGCATGTTGAGCTGGCTCATTCGCGTGTCAGGCTGGATCGGCCTGATCATTCTCGCGCTGTCGTTCTACTTCGTTGCCGTCGTCGTGCAGCAGTTCCTCGAGCTTCGCGAGAGCGTCGCTGCGCCGCCTGAAGTGCTCGAAGAGTGCGACCGGTTGATTCAGGAAGGCAACGCTCGCGACGTCGTGAAACTGGTCGAGCAGGACGATTCGTTCTTCTCGCGTTCGCTACACGCCGGACTCTCCGAGCTCGAGTTCAGCGTCGATGAAGCCCGCGACAAACTGGAACGCACCGCCGACGCCAGCACGGTCGGCATGGAAAAGAAGATCAGCATCCTGGCGACCCTCGGTACGCTGGGCCCGATGATCGGGCTCTTGGGTACGCTCAAGGGTATGATCGGCAGCTTCATGGCGATCGCCATCAGCGGCACGAATCTCGAAGCCAGCAAGGTGGCCGAAGGGATCTCGGAAGCTCTGGTGCTGACATTCGAAGGGGTGGCGCTCAGTATTCCCGCCATTTACTTCTATGCCATGTTCCGCAGCCGCATCGCTAAGATCTCGGTCGAGACGACGATGCTAGCCGACGATTACTTCCGCGCGATCGTCCGCATGCTCAAGCGTCCGCGCACCGCTCAACCGGCCGCCGCCCCCAAACCGACCGCACCGTAGCTGCCTATATCAGCCGGCGGGCGTTCGCCCCCGGTTTGCCGCAAGAAACCGGACGCTTGCTGCGTACCGGCTGATTTTCTCCACGCTTCTTTGCCCAGTCGCACTGCGGATTCAAAATGTCGGGATCACATTCCGCTGACAAGGCGGAGCCGAACCTCACGCCGATTCTCGATATGGTGTTCCAGCTGATCACCTTCTTCATGCTGGTGATCAGCTTCCGAGCGACCGATTTCGACAAGGCGCTCGTGCTGCCGGTCGTTGGCTCGGCGGCACCGGCCGAGCAAGATGCACAGGCTCAATATCTCATTTTGAACGTGCGCTCGGGGGGCAAGCTGTTCGTGCAAGGCAAAGAAGAGCCCAACATCGAAGGCTTTCTGAAGTTCGAATCGCAGAAGCTCAAACAGGCTCTCAAACCCGATTCGGACGAATACGTCACGGTGGTCATTCGAGCCGATCGCACGCTACGCTGCGAGCACTTGATGCGGGTCATCAACGCTTGTAAAGGCAATGGCCTCGAACGATTTGATTTCATGGTCCTCAGCGGCGGCCAACAGCAAAGCGGTTAACCAGCATGCGCAGACGAAGAACACGCAGACGCTCCAACACGCCGGCGGAAGTCGAGCTGAACATGGCGGCCATGCTCGACATGGCGTTCCAGTTGCTCGCCTTCTTCATCCTGACGTTCCGCCCTTCGCCGATCGAATCGCAGATCTCGCTCCGCATGCCCGACAAAGCGGCGACATCGTCCTCCGGCCAGTCGACCGATCAAAGCACCTCCGACGTCCCGACCGGTTTACAGCTGACCATCTCGGTGCACTCGACTCCCGAAGGTGAAATTGCCGGTGTGGAAGTCGGTCCGCAGACGATCGCGGCCGGCGAAGGCCCGACGGCCGTCATCAACACCCTCAAGGCGACGCTCAAGGATTTCCTGGCCAACGCCGAGTTCGAAGGGATCTCCTTGCAGGTCTCCGACGACTTGAACTACGAACGGCTGATGCAAGTGCTGGATGTTTGCTCGCGCCAAACACTGCCGACCGGCGAGCCGATGACCAATATCTCGATCAAAACTCTGTCGAGTGGCTGATACCATGCCCTGTTTTACCGCCTCTCCGCGGTAAAAAACGAGGCGCTTCCGGAGGGGAGCCCAAAACCATGCTTCGCGCATTTATCTCTATCGCGCTCTGTGGGCTATGCTTCACTTGGAGCGCACCCGCTTTCTCACAAGAGCCGACTCCCTCAGAGCCGACTCCCTCAGAGCCGATGCCATTGAGCACGCCCGAGTCGGTCGCCACGAGCGTTTCGCCCGAAGCGCCGGCGGACAATAAGGAGGGCGGCGAGAAAGCGGACAAGGAGGACGCAGCCGCGGCTGAGGAACCGGCCCAAGAATCCGACGAGGAGCGGCAAGCGCGGCTCAAGGATCTGCTGAGCCTGGTCAGCGACAACACGACGAAAATGAAGCCGCGCGAAAGCCCGGCTTACTTCGCGCTGGTCAAAGACGTGCTCGACCATACCCCTGAAGAACTTCGCAGTAAGGCCCGCGAGAATCCGCGCTTCAACGATTTTTACAGCGACCCGGCCAAGCACCGCGGCGAGCTGGTGCACTTGGTGCTCAACCTCCGCCGCATCCTGCCGGTAGACATCAAGACCCCAAACGCCGCGGGAGTGACCAAGCTGTACGAGCTCTGGGGCTGGACCGATGAAGCCAAGGCGTGGATGTACTGCTGCATCACACCTGAGCTGCCACCGGGCTTTCCGACGCAAGGGGATGTATCGCAGCGCGT
>JBQCEI010001196.1:0-9097 GCA_051960375.1 Aureliella sp.
AGACGAAGAGCTTGTGTGGCACAGTCAGCCGCTGTGGCGTGTGCTGACGGCAGAGGACTGCCGTACCACGTTGGACCACCAACCTTTCTCGCTGCCTCACATGCCACGGTCGATTTGTTTCGGGGCAGCGCCAGCGGCTGCCAGCCGAACGTAGCACATCAGGCCTCTGATGTGCAGAACCTGGCAAGTCGGTCGGCCTTCACCTAATGCCTCAAAGGCCGCGAAGCGGCTTAAGAAGAGCAGGACGGGCACAGTCAGCCGCTGTGGCGGGTGCTGACGGCAGGGGACTGCCGTCCCACGTTGGACCACCAGCCTTTCTCGCTGCCGGCAAACCGATCGGCCGACTTATTCTTCCTCTTGGAAATCGTCTTCGTCATCCTCGTCGTCATACCGCGCCAGCAAGCCGCCGGAGGCTGGGCCGCTCAGTCTGCTGAGGAAGTTACCGTCGCCGACGTTCTTCTCGAGTGTGTTGAGAATGAACTGCTGCTTGCCCACATCGTCGAAGGGGCCGCGGATGTAGAGCGGTTTGCCGTTGTGGCCGAACTCGTAATGGCCCTCGACCGACTCCGGCTCGATGTCGCCCCAGATCGGAGCCACTTTGCGATAGTCCGGATGCGGCTCGAAGCCGAGCGAACGAGCGTACGCGATCGCGCCTTCGACCAGGCCGCGAGCCAGGCCCGGCGAAACCGATTCGAGCTGTTGATCGCGCGTGAGCTGTTCGAACATCTCTTCGGCCTCCGAGGGAGCCTTCAGCACTGCCATGGCGTCCTTGACTCCCAAACAATAGACGTCGACCAGCATCAGCGCTATGGCGATCTGACCGGCGGGCCCTTGGCGGGCGATCAGCACGTAGCCGATTCCCGCTTTCTCAACCGCTTCGGTGACGCCGCAGCGCACAATGCTCCCGTGCGAGGCCGCGGTCATCTTGCCGGCTAGCGAGGCCAACTGTTGCTGCTTGCGCGTCGCCTCTTTTCGCTTGCGACGTTCCTTGGCCTGTTTCTTGGCCAGCTTGTTCTGCCGTTGTTGCTCCGACTTCGCCATCTCTTGATCCTTTCGTAGCGTTCCTGCCGGCCAACGATTTTCCAGTTCGCCGCTCCCATCGCGGCGCGGGAGCATATCGCTCCTTCGGCCGAGTTATAGTGTATTGCCTCGAGGCGGCTTCCGACACTTCGCCCACCCAGCTTCCTTCATCCCACCCTGAGAGATCAATTCTTGCCATGACTCCATCTTGCCGATCCCGCCGTCAGTTCCTGAAGACATCTGTCGCCCTGGCCGCAGCTGCACCGCTTGCCTCAGGATGGGCTGCCGCGCATGCCACCGATGGCAGCCGGCCGCTGATGGCTTACGTCGGTACTTTCAGTTCTCCGCTCCGCGATGTGCTGCCGACGCAGGTCGATCTGCCGCCGGGCAACGGACGCGGTATTCATCTCTTCCAGGTCGATCGCAAAAGCGGTGCCATGACGCCGGCGGGCATCTACGAGCTTGGCTCCAGTCCGAGTTGCCTGGCCGCTAGCGCCAACGGAACGCGACTGTACTCGGCTAACGAAACCGATCACGTCGGTGAAAACAAAGCGGGCACCATCAGCGCCTTTGAGATCGGCCGGGCCGACGGACAGCTGAAGCTGCTGAACACCGTCAGCGCCGGCGGGGCTGGGCCGACCTATGTGAGCATCCACCCATCGGGACGTTTCCTCTTAGTCGCCAACTATTTCGGCGGCTCAATCGCCGTGCTACCGATTCTGCCCGACGGCCGCTTGGGCGAAGCGACGGATGTCAAGAATGACGAAGGCCAGCTGGGGCCGACGAAGGCTACCAACGCGCCTCCGGGCAGCTTTGCGTTCAGCGGCCATGATCGCACGCATGCTCACATGATCCAAGCCGACCCGGCGGGGCGTTTTGTGCTGCATGTCGACTTGGGACTCGACAAGATCTTCGTTTGGAAGTTCGACGCGCGGTCGGGCAAGCTCGCCGCCAACGATCCCCCCGCGGTAGCGCTGCCGCCTGGCGACGGTCCGCGGCACTTCCATTTCCATCCAAATGGCCGCTGGTTCTACTCGATTCAAGAGGAAGGCTCGACGATCGTTCTTTTCGATTACGACGCCGCCTCGGGACGCTTGAGTGCTCGCCAAACGATTTCGACGTTGCCGCCGGGGTTTGCCGGCAGCAACTTCTGTTCGGAGATTCTCGTATCGGCCGACGGCAAATTCGTCTACGCCGGCAACCGCTTGCACGACAGCATCGGCATCTTCGCCGTAGGGGCCGACGGTCGGCTGTCGCACGTGGCCGACGAATGGACGCGAGGTAACTATCCGCGCAGCTTCAGCTTCGACCCAACCGGCGAGTTCCTGTACTGCTGCAATCAGCGAGCGGACAATATCGCCGTCTTCAAGGTCAATCGGCAAAGCGGCACGCTCGAGTTCACCAGCCACTACACCCCAGTGGGCAATCCCTCGATCACGGTCTTCGTCGACTTGGCCAAAGCCCAGTGAGCAGCTACTTGGCGGCGCTCACCGGACTGGAGGATGGCATCGGATCGCGATAAAACTGGATCGTCCAGCTGGGCGTTTGGAGAACCGCGAAGCACTTGTTCAACACCCGCACGCGCTCCGAGACTGTGACCCACCACTGCGTCGCGCCATTGGCTTCGGGCAGAATCACATAAGCGGCCAGGGCCTTATCGCCAGGGAAGGCGACATCGGTCGGCGTGAGCGATGGAGAGACGACCCCGTGGGCCGGGCCGCCCCTCACTTTCATGATGACCACGATCCAGCCGCTATCGGTGAGGATGCTGCTGTTGCCGGTAACATGGACTTGCGATGCGGACCAGACAACTGGGTTGCTCACCTTAGGCAGTCGCACGAGGACCGTGTTCCCAGCGCTCGCCGACTTGCTGGTCGCTTCCTGCGCCGGTTGTTCCGCTCGCGATGGCGCAACCGTTGCCGCAGTCGCTGCCGCAACCGATGCTGATGAGGAAACGGCGCGCATCTGCGTTTGTGCCGCCATCGATGATGAGCTGGGTGGTTGGAATTTCTGGCAGGGCGTTTCCAAGGTCGCACCAGCGGTCGCGCCGACCGCCGAGCCCGTTGTCGTCCTGACCGCGCTCAGATCGGGAGCATCGCAATACGAGTAGTCGTCGCACCCGCAACAGATCTTGTTGAAGCCGGTGCAAGTACCTTGCGGATCCAGGATCGGCTCCCACTTACAACAGTTGTCACAAGTTACTGTAGAGGATGTCGAGGACACAGAACCGGTGGTCAATTCTTCGGTGCTCATACAAGACTCCGCGTTTCTAAGGCAATGCTCGGGCCGGACAAAGCTCTAGGATGTGCATTCTAGTCGGCTCAGGCCGCGTTTTGTTCGAGTGAAGCAAGTTCGCTGAATTCATCTTCCATCAGCGGCTGGGGAAGCCAGCGGTTTTTGAGGACCAAAGGTCCGTAATCCCTTAGCCCAGCCCGGCGGGCTGGGATTTGGGAGGCCGCGAGTGATCCCAGCTCGCCGGGCTGGGCTAAGGAATTGCGGGCCTTTGGCCCTAACAGCCACAGATGCTGCGGTAGATGAGCCTCAAAAACTCATAACGCCGTTTACTTATCGATCTTCAACGTGCGGACGACACGAAACCCGGTAAACATGTCTTTGGAAGTCGGATCGTGGGGCGCACTGGAAGGGGTCCGCATCGCTTGTTCGAAGACCAAGCTCGCGCCGCCTCGGCGTTCGTACACGATCCCTGCGGTTTGGTCGCCCTGGCTGGGCAACCTTGAAAAGCAGGCTTCGCGGGCATTGCCATACACGTCGAATAATCCGCGCGGGTTGGGCAATAGTTCACCGACCTGGTGTAGCAAGCGGCCCGATTTGGCGCGCGACCATGCATAGGACCCCATCAGCTCATCGGCTTCTCCGTAGAAACGCGAGGTGATCGCTCCCGCTCCGCAAGCGAGCTCCCATTCGGCCGAGGTGCATAGTCGGTAGCCAAGTCGTTTTTCGGCATCGGGCAATGGACCGCAGTTGGGCACGGTCATCTCGTTCAATGGCCGATAGCACCACTGGTCGCGGTCGATGTTCTCACGCTGGCTTAGCCAATTGCAAAAGCCGGCCATTTGGATCATCAGCAAGGCGACCGCTGGCGTGCGATCCGAAAGGTCGCTCAATTCTCCCGCACCGACATACTGCGCGTCAAATTGCCGATAGAGCCGCACGGGCACTTCGGTCGTCGAGATGGCAAAGGCATGTCGCTCGGGAATCTCTGCACGGCCGGGCGTCGTCGGCAAAGATTGCGGCCCGACGATGGCGAGCGTCAGCCCGGATGGTGTGAGCATCCATTCTCGTGAGCTGTCCTGTGAAGCGCCCTCGGCGATCTGGTCGAGCTCTTCCCAGGTCACACCTTGGTTGCGCAGCAGCAAGCCGGCCGCCGAGTGAACTTCGCTGCCAGGAGCCTCGGCGTAGATTGCTGCCAGCCGATTGCGCAGTCTTGTCTTCTCATCGGCCGGTTGCGGCTCGTTGGCATGCAAGGCTGCAGCGAGCAAGGCGACGTTCAGGCACGGATCCTCCAGCGCTGATTCGAAGATCAGCGAGTACAGGCTGCTCAGCGGCGTTTGCGCGTCGGCCAAGGCATGCACGATTTCCGTGCGCAACCGTGGATCGGCTGAAAACCTGGCCGCTGTCCGCAATTCGGCCCTATCGCCAAGCTCCCATAATGCCAGACAAACATTCGCGCGGGTTCGCACCTGATCGCCATCGTCTGGATTGCCATTTGAATTAGCGACGGAAGCAAGCAACGTCTTTAAAGCGGTGGTCGCTTGCTGAGGCCGATGTTTCAAGGCAGTCAGTACGGCTCGGTATCGCGTCGGATTGGCATCGCGCAGCAAGTCGACCAAATCGTCAGCTCTGTCGGGTCGAAACTGGCTGAGCGCTCGACAAGCGATGGCAGCCGCGTCCGCGGTATCGATCTCGGCTAGAACTTCTTTGATCGGCTGGCATAGATGAGCGCCGCACTCGGTGAGCTGGTCGATCCAGGCAGGCGCATCTTCGCTCGACTGATGCAGGAGCAATTCAGCTAGCTCATGCTGGTGAGCTTGCCAGAACTCACCGTCCTGCTCGAACGAGGCCAGGGCGACGAGCGCGCGCAGACGTTTGGCGGGATGACTGCCGGCAGAGCGCGACGGCGCGACTGGAGAACTCAGCGCGGCTTGCCATACGGGTTCTGAACTTGCGCGATGCGGCTTGAGCGCCGTCACGATGACGCTCCAGTCGCTGCTGGGCGTCTCCTCCGAGAGCAGTTGCTCAGCCAACCAGTTGGCCAGGTTGGCATCACTGGGCAGCAGCGCCAGAGCCGCTCGCCGGCGCCGATCGAGGCTCTCGGATGGTTCGTGCGCGACTTGATGCAGAGCCGGATCGGTCCAGGGCCGATAGGGCGACATGGATGCGATTACTTCGGGGACGTCACCGATGTCGACTTTTTGCAGATTGCTGACGAGAAGCTTGGCTTCGTTAACGGCATGTCGCGTCTGTATCTGGCCGTAAATGAAAACACCGATACCCAGTATGATGCACGAAGCGACGGCGAGCTTCATACTCGCGGAGACGACCCGCGCCGTCGCGGCCCTCATCATCTGTTGTTGTGGTCGCGTCCAATCGCGGCGCGATGTATGACGCAGAATGCTCAGCCACTCGATAAACGTCGGAAGATAACGGGCGTTGGGCCGAGTGCTCCAGATGGCGGCTTGCTCTTGCAGCAGCAGTTGGACTCGGCCTCGATACGACGCGCGCGTCTGCCGCTCCAGCCATTCGCGAATCGACGGTACCAGGAAGTCATGCGTCAGCTGATAAGCCCGTTCCCGCGCAGCACCTTCGTTGGAGTGAGCTGCGAGGTCAGATCGCTCGCGACTTGATTCATCATCGTCGGCGAGTTCGATGCGAGTGTGAGTAATCAGCCGCAATTCGCTGTCGAGCAGGCGCATTACCGCGTCGAAATCCTCGGGGCGATCGTGATACCCCGATGCAGCGAGCAATTCGCTGCGGGTGCGCACGCGATCCTTGATCGGGCCCACTTCGGGCAGCAGCGCTTCGAGGATTCTCCGCACCGCTGCTTCATGCATGCGGCGGACAGCGCTAGCCCGATTTCCGACCATAGTTTCCAAAAACGCGACTCCGACTCCTTCGGTGCCTCCCATCTCGCTAAGCGTTGCGGGCACCCACGGCCGATCTTTCACCATCTCGATGAAAGCCGACAGTCGCACCGGCGACAGGCGATTGTCGTTGGCCAGACCGAGCACGGCTTGTTTGATGAACGCTTGTTGTTCGCCGGTCAGCGCCGCATTGCGCGGCAGCCGTCCATAAGCGACGCCCAGCTCTTGCATCACACGGCATGCATGGTCGGTATCGAACGAGTCGACCAGCATGCTGTTAACGCCATCGACGGCGGCGATTTCGAGTTGGCGCATTAAGCGACAAAGGGGCAGCCAAAAATCGTCGCGCACCAGCAGAATGGCTTGCACGTTGCCGCCATCGCATTGCCGCAGCGCGTTGACGATCTCATCGTCGGGATTGGCCTGCCACGCTTGCAGCCATTGTTCAAACTGGTCGATCACGATCAGCACTTTTTTGCCATCGCGCACTTGCTCCGACTCGCGCATGCGCCGGAGCGTATCGTCCAAGCCGGTCTCGGGCAGGCGATGTTGGCTAAGCTTGCGCAGCGCACTGAGCAACCGCGTGCCCAGTTCATGCGGCGTTGCATCCAGGTCGATGGTGGCAATCTGTTTGTCGAGCCGCGGCAGCAGGCCGGCTGTCACGAGGGAGGACTTGCCGCATCCCGACGGTCCGTAGAGCACTCCGACTCGGAACGTATTCTCGCTGTCTCGCTCCTCGATGCGATTCTTCCAAAAGCGGATCGAGGTAGGCACCCCTTCGCGATCGCGCGGGCCCGGAAGCAGCCGCAGAAAGAAGTCGCCGTCTTCGCGTTCAAACGCCCGAAGGCCGCGCGGCACTACCGGAGCATCGGGCGGCTCAATCGCGAGCAGTCGTCGGCGCCCCGATCCCGAGCCTTGGTTGCCCGTGGCCAGTTCCAGCCAGTCGAGCAGATCGGTCGCTAGCTCAGTGGCTCGCGCATAGCGGTCGGTCATCTGACGGCACAGGCATCGCAAGCAGATGCGCTGCAGCTCGGTCGAAACCGACGGCGCTCGCTCCGTGGGGGGCACGGGATCGGAGAACAGGATCTCGCGAAAGATGTCGTAACGCGTCGAGCCTTTGAAGGGAAGCTCGCCGGTCAGCATTCGATAGAACACGACGCCCAGTGCCCAGATGTCGGTTCGGGCATCGATGCGATGCGTCTCGCCACGGACTTGTTCGGGCGCCATGTAGGAGGATGTGCCGGCGACATGCCCTGCTCCTTCCTGCAGTTCCCATTGTTTTACCGCCAAGCCGAAGTCCGCAATATGCGGTTGGTCGGAGGTGTCGAGCAATACGTTTTGCGGCTTGATATCGCGATGCACGAAGCCGCGTTCGTGCGCGTGCGCGATCGCCTCGGCCATGCCGATCAATAGTCTTACGGCAGTAAGCTGGGAAATCGGCCCTTCTTGCAGCATCTGCCCCAGGGACCGGCCGCGAATGTATTCCAAAACAATATACGGAGCATCGTTGTGAGTGCCGACATCGAATACTTGCACGATTCCGGCATGTTGCAGCTTGGCCGACGTGCGGGCTTCTTCGAGGAACAGCTGCAACTCTTCATGGCTGCGGAACTTGTCCGAGCGAGGCAGCTTCAGCGCAACTTGCCGGTGCAGATCTTCGTCGATGGCCAGATACACATCGGCAAAGCCCCCCTGCCCTAGCAGCTCGCGCACGGTATAGCGGCCAATCCTTTTCGGCGCCTCAGGTGCAGTCGCGTTGGGTGGAGCGGCATCTCGCGCAGCGGCATTTGGTGAGTCAGCAGAATGCTCATCGCTCGTGTTCAACTGCGACGCAGTGAGACTCTTGGTCGGGCCGTCGATGGGCGTTTTTCGCATGACAGACGTCTCGATTGACATCAAGACTTTTTCGGGCGATGTTCACACTGCGCGTCCTCGAGCATAATACCACACGAAATGGATCGCTACCACGCTCTGAGCCAGCCCACTATGTCTGCACCTACGTTTTGCTATTGGTCGGTCGCCGACGGATTGCATGCCAGCATGATGGCCGCCGCGATTGCATCGGCGCGGCGCTGCGGTGTTGAAGAAGATTTTCATGTCTGGACCAACCGCGAGATCCCCGGCGCGGTCTGTCACGCCTGCGGCAGCTTTGACCGTTCGCTGTACCTCTTCAAGCTCCGTTTCTTGCGCGAAGAAGTCGCCAAGCTCGATTACGACTACTTTGTATTCTTAGATGCCGACAGTTTTTTTGTTCGGCACCCCGGCGCCGGCGCGTACGATCAGTTGCTGCGGGACAATCGTTGGTTCGTGCAGCTGGAAAGCCAGTGCGACAGCAAATTCGTCCAGCGAGGCGATTGGTGGGGCTGCCCGATCCGCTGGTATCCGCTGCTGTTGCGGTATCACGGCGTGCGTTCGGCGAAAATCTACAACTGCAACGGCGGCTTCTGGATCGTCCGCAGAGAAGCCATCGAAGACTTTTATGACAAGGCCATGAGCTTTCATGCTTTCGCTCGCGAGGAGCTGCATCTGGTGAATTTTACTGAGGAGCCGCCCTTGGCCTTTGTCGGACATTTTGTCGACGATCCTGAGCTGAACAACTTGCAAGCGACCAGCCACGTGTGGGCCTCCGACTGGACAGGACACTTTCAGCATCGGCTCCCGACCGGCGAACCCTGGGACTTTGTCGACTACATGACCGGCCAGCGCACCCGAGTCAACCCAGCCATCATCCACGCCATGCGCTCCAAAGACCTCCTGGCTCGCGGCTGAGAACGGTTGCTAGCCGAACTGTGGGACGGCAGTCCTCTGCCGTCAGCACCCGCCGAGAAGCTCCGCCGGCGCCTTGCATGTTCTTCGCAAGCGAGCTCCCCAGCGCTTCTCTTCTTAGCCGCTTCGCGGCCTTCTAAAAACAGAAATGCGTGAGGGCATGCCGGCTTGCCGGCTGCGGTCACATCAGGGCCTGATGTACCACATAC
>JBQCEI010001197.1:0-2446 GCA_051960375.1 Aureliella sp.
GCTGCCAAGGTCGGATGCAGCAGGATGTTGTGCGTCGACTGAAGATGATCGACCAACACGATTTTTGTTCTGGACGCTGTCTTCGCATTGCTCTATCAGTGGGCAGCATGGATTGAAACGGCTCCTTTCTCCTTCTTCCCTCCAGTGGCACTTGTCATGGTTGGCACACGCTCTAGCGCTGGGCAGCTTCGGTTGCTGGCGATCATGCCGATCGAGCGTCAGGGGGATTGGTTGCGAGCCTGTTTTCTCTGCGGCGGCGGGCGCGATTTGCAAGTGCTCCAAGTCGCCACCACGCACGATGCGGCTGCGGCGCTGCGGCAACAAAGCTTCGATTTGCTCGTGCTGTGGCATGAAGGGCTCGGGCAAGGAGTCATCGACGGCTGGCATCAGCTGGTTCAGCTCGGCGGCGATGCGGGCTTTGTCGCCCTGGGCATGCATGTGTGCGAAGGTTGGCAAGAGCCGCTCTTTGCGGCCGGAGCGCTGGCGTGTCTGGATATGGATCAAACCGATCCGGTAACGCTGGTCCATACGCTCCGCACTTCAGCCGAACTGGAACGACTGCGACGCGAAAGCCAGGCGTGGGAAATGGATCGTGCGCGGCTCCGCGAACGCGAAGCTCGCGATATCGACCGCGTGCTCGCCGGCCAGCGCTCGCTGCTGGAACGCCTCGATCAGTTCGGCGGCGCGCCGTCGGGCCTTTCGGAAGATGACGCCGCGGCGGTGACTTTGAGCGCGGTGTCTTCCATCGCCGCATCGCTTAGCGCAGCGCCAATCACCGCACACGCGCTGCCGACTGCCGACTTGTTGGCCGCCGAACTCGGCGCGTTCTACTTGCAGTCGCTGCAGAACTTCATCTTCGACGAGACTCAAAGCTCGGCCGAGGCGATCGCCGAACTGACCCGGCGCTTCATCGAGCAGGCTGCGACCAGCAGCGCGATCATGCGCGTGCATCTGGCCGCAGTCACTCAGATTACTTCCAAAGGAGGCACCGGCAGCATGCGACATTGCCTGGCCGGCGCGGATCGCTTCCTGATGGAACTGCTCATGCGCCTGGTCGATCGTCACACCCTCGATCATCACACCATCGATCGCCACACGACCGACCCGGCTACGGCCGCGGACGGCCCGCACGATCGCTCCCAGGCGGATCGCTCTGGCGGCCAGCGGCACGCCGCCTCTGACGCCCAGGGACGCAAAGGCCGCTTGCACACCGCTTCTAGCCCCCTGGCAGCGGCCTAGAATCCCGGCGAAAATACGTGTCCTTCCATACTCACGTCACCACTCCTTAGTCGAGATCGATAGCATGCCGCGTGGTAGAACTTATGACAACGTAACGCAAGCCATCGGCGATACGCCGATGATTCGCATCAACCGCTTGGTGCCTCCGGGACACGCCGCGGTGTATGCCAAGTGCGAATTCTTCCAGCCGCTCAACAGCGTCAAAGATCGTATCGGCGTCGCCATGATCGAAGCGGGCGAGCGGGACGGCAAGATCAACCAAGACACGCATATCGTCGAACCGACCAGCGGCAACACCGGGATCGCGCTGGCTTTTGTCTGCGCCGCCAAAGGTTACAAGCTGACGCTGACGATGCCCGAGTCGATGTCGATCGAGCGTCGCAGCTTGCTGCGAGCCATGGGCGCCAATCTGGTCCTCACCCCCGCGGCCGAAGGCATGCGCGGAGCGATCAACAAGGCGACCGAGATCGTCAATAGCACGCCCAACAGCTACATGCCGCAGCAGTTCGACAACCCGGCCAACCCGGCCATTCACGAAAAGACGACCGGCCCCGAGATCTGGGAAGATTCGGGACACAACATCGATGCCATCGTCGCAGGGGTCGGAACCGGCGGCACGATCACCGGCGTGGCCCGTTACATCAAGGCTCGCAATCCGACCTTCAAAGCGATCGCCGTCGAACCGAAACATTCGCCCGTGATCAGCGGCGGCCAACCCGGCAAACATCGTATTCAAGGCATCGGCGCTGGCTTCATCCCGAAGAACCTCGATACGTCGCTGATCGACGACGTGGTCACCGTCGAAGACGAAGTTGCCTTTGAGTGGGCGCGTCGTCTGGCCAAGGAAGAAGGCATCGTCGCCGGCATCAGCAGCGGCGCCAACATGTGGGCCGCCGCTCAAGTCGCCGCTCGCCCCGAGTTCCGCGGCAAACGCATCGTGACGATCATGTGCAGCCTCGGCGAACGCTACCTGTCGACGCCGCTGTTCGGCGAAGTCGCCGGTTAGTAAGCCGTTTAACCATGGCCATGGTTTGAGTGGCACTGGCTCTGCCAGTGTCTTCCCTTCGAAGTACCAAGTTAAAAGCATCGCTTGAACGCTCCAGCGGTTTTCTCGCTGGTTGAACCTATGCAAAGAGCTACTCGAACCCTCGCGGCTTCGGTGCGATGTGGGTGATGATGCCTGGAAACTTCGAAAAAAAGACACTGG
>JBQCEI010001198.1:0-5776 GCA_051960375.1 Aureliella sp.
CGCCCCGCTTCGGGGAGAGGGGGCCGGGGGGTGAGGGGCAGGAGCGGAGATAGGTTCGGCCTCGATAGAGAAACGATGTGCTGCCAGGCTCCCTGGCGGGTTCGTCCCTCGCTTACGCGTCGGGTTACAAGAAGAGGGCAAGCGCGTCCGAGGCTATTGCATGCCGTCGCTTCGCGACTCACGGCCCTTATGTTGGTTATCACCAGTGATGTGTCCATTTCATAGAATTTGGGACACAAGTATGTTACGTTTTTTGAGATCCTTGCGCGGGCATGCAGCGCTTCGGGTTTCTTCGCGGAAACCGCGGGCTACCGCCCGGCGGCTGATTGTTATCTGAAGACAAGAAGAACCGGATGAGCATGGGTTGGCAAAATGAGCATCGCGGACGCTGGGCGCAGATGGCCTGGCTCGGTGTGCTGATGCTATGCACGGCCATAGCGGGTTGCCGGCGCGAAGCGGCTTATCCCGAGCGGCCGATCACGATCGTTTGTCCGTGGGCGGCCGGCGGCGGGACCGATCGCGTCGCGAGGCAACTGGCCATGTTGCTCGAACAGCGGCTCGCGCAACCGGTCAGCGTGACCAACGCCACCGGCGGCAAGGGAGTCACCGGCCACAATCGCGGCATGCGTGCTCGGCCCGACGGCTACACGTTGACGATGATCACCTTCGAACTCAACACGATGCACTGGGCCGGCCTGACCGACCTAACCTATGCCGATTGCATTCCGCTGGTATCGGTCAACGAAGATTACGCAGCCGTGCTCGTCCGCGCGGACGCTCCTTGGAAAAACTTGTCCGAACTCGAAAGTACTATTCGCCAGTCGCCTCGCAAACTAACTGCGTCGGGAACGGCCGTCGGCGGAGCATGGCATCTGGCGATGGCGGGCTGGCTCGTGGCTGCGGGAATGGATGCCGGCGACGTGGTATGGATTCCGTCGGAAGGTTCCAATCCGTCGCTGCAGCAACTGATCAGCGGCGGCGTCGACTTGGTTTGCTGCAGCCTGCCCGAAGCCCGCACGCTGATCGAATCAGGAGACGTTCGCGCCATCGGCGTGATGTCCGACCAGCGGGCCGTCGGCTTTGAGCAAGTGCGGACCTTCAAGGAACAAGGCCGCCAGTGGACGCTCGGCGGATGGCGCGGGCTGGCCGTCCCGCTCCACACGCCGCCGGCGATCGTCCAGCGGCTCACGCGAGAAATCGAGGCGATCGTTAGCCAGGAACCGGTGCCGGGCAGCTTCGCAGAGTTCATGCGCGCGCAAAAGTTCGACAACACCTGGCGAGGGCCCGACGAGTTCGCTCGCTTCCTGGCCGAGAACGACCGCAAGCTCGGCCAACTCTTGCAAAGCGACGCGATGCGATCGTTCAGCCAGGATCGCATCAGCCCGATGACGTATCCGTACACGCTCATGGCACTGATGGGCGTGTCGGTGCTGATCCTGCTTTTCCAAAGAGTGCGCGGCGCGGATCTGCCGGTCGCCGCGCCGGCCGTGCAGCTCGTCACTCAAGCCGGCTGGCTGAACTTTGCGCTGATCCTGCTCGCCGTAATGGCATACATCATCTTCGCAGAAACCGTTGGGTTTGTTTTAACGACGGCAGCTATCTTGCTCCTGCTGCTCGTGCGGCTGGGCAGCCGTCCGCTGCCAAGCCTGGCCATCACCGTTTTGTTCGTCCCAGTCGTGTATGCAGTGTTCGCCTATGGCTTGCGAGTGCCGCTGCCGCGCGGCTGGTTAGGATAGCTCGATGGACTTGTTGGCAGCCAGCAACGTTTGGTCGACGGCGCTCGCGATGGTCGGGCAGTGGCAAGTGCTGCTGGTGATCGCGCTGTCGGCCGTCTACGGGCTGGTCGTCGGCGCGATCCCCGGTTTGACCGCCACGATGGCCGTTGCGCTCGTTGTGCCGTTGACGTTTTACCTCAGCGACGTGGAGGCGATCGCGGCCATCGTAACGGCGACGACTTGCAGCATCTTTGCCGGCGACATTCCATCGATCTTGGTTCGCATCCCCGGCACGCCCGCTTCCGCGGCTTACGCGTCGGATGGCTATGCGATGTCACGCCAAGGTAAGCATGTTTTGGCGCTGAGCATCTGCATGTGGTTCAGCGTGGTCGGCGGTTTGTTCGGTACGCTGGTCCTGGCCTGTGCCGCTCCGCCGCTGGCTCGAGTGGCGGCGCAGTTCACGAGCTATGAATACTTTTGGTTGTTTGCGATCGGGCTGACCTGTGCGGTGATCGTCTCAGAAGGCTCGCGCGTCAAAGGAGCGTTCTCACTGTTCCTGGGGCTGCTGCTTTCGACCGTAGGACTCGGGACCGACTTCAGTGTTCCGCGGCTGACCTTTGGCAACGATGAACTGATCAGCGGCATCAACTTCATTCCGGCGATGATCGGCCTGTTCGGTATATCGGAAGTTCTCCGCAACGTGTTGGCGATCGGGCGCGACGAAGAGCACTGGATTGGGCCGGCGACTTCCGCTGCCAACGGTTCGGTCTTTTTGCGCGAGGTTTGGCCGCTGATGTGGGGCCGCAAGCTGTACTTGCTGGTCAGCAGCAGCATCGGCACCTTCATCGGCATGCTGCCCGGCGCGGGCGCGGATATAGCGGCTTGGATCACGTACGCCATCTCGAAGCGATTGTCGCGCGAGCCGGAAAAGTATGGGCACGGCTCGCTGGAAGGAATGAGCGACGCAACGGCCGCCAATAATTCCGCGCTGGCCGGAGCGTGGATTCCAGCCCTGGTGTTCGGCATTCCGGGCGACTCGGTGACCGCCATTGCGATCGGCGTGTTGATGATGAAGAACATCACGCCGGGGCCGAACATTTTTGACGCCGCCACCTCGCCGCATCAGGCGGCGCTCGTCAGCAGCGTCTACATCGTCTTCGTGATCGCCAGCTTGATGCAGATACCGCTCGGCACGGCTGCAATCCATGCGGGCTCATGGCTCATTCGCATCCCGCGACGCATCCTGCTACCGCTGATCGTTGTCTTCTGCATTGTGGGCAGCTACGCGATGTCGGCCAGCTACTTCGATGTCGGGATTATGCTGGCGATG
The DNA here is from genome assembly GCA_051960375.1 of Aureliella sp. Lineage (GTDB taxonomy): Bacteria > Planctomycetota > Planctomycetia > Pirellulales > Pirellulaceae > Aureliella. Next base: position 3,046 of record JBQCEI010001198.1, read on the forward strand.
GGACTGGTCGGTTTCTTCTTCGAGAAGTGGAAGTTTCCGCTCGGGCCGATCGTCCTGGGGCTGATCATGGGCGGCTCACTGGAGCATCGGCTGCTCCAGTGCCTGTCGAAGTCGAGTTCGATCTCGAGCTTCTTCGGCAGTCCTATCTCGCTGGGGCTTGGGATCAGTTGCATCTTGCTGTGGGTCGCGCCGCTGGTTTTGCGGCGCGTGTCCGCGAAGAAGAGTTAACCACTAAGACACAAAGACACCAAGGAAGACGTCCGGGTGGCACTGGCTATGCCAGTGTCTTCTGCTTCGAAGTACCAAAGTCAGAAGCCGTACAAAGGGTTCCAGTGCCGCCCCAGTCTCCGCCGAGGGCCATGCCGGGCCGTTTGCCATTTGAGGGCGATTCGTCTGGAACACTCTTAACTTCGAAAAAAGAGCACTGGCATAGCCAGTGCCACACGAAATCCGCATGAAGGGCAAAACCGTTATGGGTTGTTGGACGGCGGAACTTTACATGATTGCCAGGCGAGGAAACGCCACTTGCCGTTCTCTTGGCGCCACACAGCCAGGTAGCTCAGCACGGCATCCATCTTGCCGCCAGCGCTTTCGACCTGCACGCGAACTCGGCCACTCATCAGCGCGATGCCGGGTGCAGGCGTGGTGAACTTGCGCTCCTGATAATCGAATGACAAATACTTCGTCTTGCCCGAGAGCAGCGTGTCGGTGAGCGAAGCCTTGGTATCGACAACGCCATTGGAGTGCGCATAACGAAGTTCGTCCGACAGGATCGCGTCGAGCTTCGCGCGATCGGCCGAACGCATCGCCGCGAGGCGTTCCTCATCGGCCATCGCCACTCCCGCTACCTTCAAGTCCGAGGCGACTGTCCCTCGATTAGGCAAGTCGACGGTCGTTTGCGCAGCGGCATGGGAAGCAGCAAACTGCGCCAGCACGTACACGAAACAGATTACAGCAAATCTCATAGAGCAACTCCTTGGTTTTCTTGGTGCCGCAAACCGCGGCCTACGCCCTGCGGCTGATCGAACCTGAAGCCTGAAGCCTGAGGCCTGAAGCCTGAAAGCTTCACCAGTCTACGACAGACCCATCATTGGGATCAAACGTCTGCTTGTTCTGCCAGTCGTGGCCGATCAGCTCCTTGACCGCCTCTTCGTCGATCTCGATGCCCAGTCCCGGCGCGGTCGGGACATCGATGTAACCCTCCTTCACGACGAAGGGCCGCTTGAGATAGCCCTCGCCCAAGCTGACTTGTTCCTGGCACATGAAGTTCGGAATCGACGCGGCGATCTGCAAACCGGCGGCCAGCGAGATCGGTCCGAGCGGATTGTGCGGCGCGATCGCCGCGTAATAGGACTCAGCCATGCCGGCGATCAAGCGGACTTCGCTGATGCCGCCCGCATGGCACAGGTCGGGCTGTAGGATCGAAGCGGCTCCTTTTTCCAGGATCTCGCGAAAGCCCCACTTGGTAAAAATGCGTTCGCCCGTCGCGATCGGCAGATGGGTCGAGCGAGCGATCTCGGCCATGATGTCGACGTTCTGGCAAGCGACTGGTTCTTCGATGAACATCGGCTGGTAAGGCTCGTAAGCTTTGATCAGCAGCTTGGCATTCTGAGGACTGATCGCGCCGTGGAAATCGATGCCGATGTCGACATCGTCGCCCCCCGCTTCGCGGAGCGCCGCGAAGGCATCGGCCGCTTGATGAATAAATTTCGGCGAGGCGACTACGCCGGATCGCGTCGCATTGAGCACGGTGGTCTTGAAGGCTCGAAAGCCCTCGGCCTTGCGCGGTTTGAGAAGCTCGGCATCGTTCTTCACGTGCGCATAGACGCGGACCCTCGAGCGCGTCGGACCGCCGAGCAATTCATAGACGGGCACGCCGAGCGCCTTGCCCTTGATATCCCAGAGCGCCATATCGATGCCGCTGGTGGCGCTGGTGAGCACCGGTCCGCCGCGATAGAAGGCGTGACGATACATGGCTTGCCAGTGGTGCGTAATATCGCGAGGGTCTTTGCCAATCAGATATTGGCCGAGCTCTTCGATCGCCGCGGCGAGCGTCTTGGCGCGGCCTTCGACGATCGGCTCGCCCCAGCCCACCAGGCCGGCATCGGTATGGATTTTCAAGAACAGCCACCGCGGTTTGACCAGGAACGTCTCGAGCTTGGTCACCCGCATCTTGTCGCGGTGCATCGGCAGCGTATTGACCAGCGAGGGCTCGATCAGCAGCGGCTCGGCGGCGCCATAGGCCGGCTCTTTGAGCGACGCTCGCTCCTGCCCGACGGCCCACAGCGCACAACCACCCAAGGCCGCCCCCGCTCCCGATACGGCGGCTTTCAAAATTTTGCGACGGCTGCACGGAGCTTCGGAATCGAGAGTCATTGGTCGCTTCTCCCAAATGCGAGGCCAAGCGTTCAAGGTTTATCACGGGCATCCAGTGTAACCCGACGCGTAAGTTTTGAAGTTGCGCAGTTCTTGTAACCCGACGCGTGAGCGAGGGACGAACCTGCCAGAAAGGCCCGCCCAAACCGAGTTTGTTTTTCCGACGACCAATGAAGACGGTCCAAAACGAAAGCGATCAGGCGCAGCATGAGCTTAGGGGCAATTTCTGCCTTCACGGCGGGTTCGTCCCTCGCTTACGCGTCGGGTTACAAAAGAGCGCAACTTCAAAACCAGGGACGAACCCGCGTCAGAACCCGACAGACCATGGTTGGTCTGCAAGGCCGAACATATCTCC
>JBQCEI010001199.1:0-2087 GCA_051960375.1 Aureliella sp.
AACCACACGTACATTTTCGCGATCGGCATCGGCCTATTTGGAGTGTACGTCTTCACTCGCGGATCATTCAACTGGTACGAGCAGACGCAGAAGTACCAGGACGCGATTGTGAAGCACGAAGCAAGAAAGGCCCAAGTCGCTAAAACATGGTGGTTCACTCGCGAGCTGCTGGTTTTCCTTGTCTTTGCTGCGATCGTCGGCTTCGCATGGCTGATCTACTTAAGATTTCGCGAGTAACGCCTTGATTCATGCAGTGCCAGTTCCATCTGCTCGAGATACCGCCGCGCACCGCAAACCGAGCAGATAGCCGTGGACCGTGGGAAATCAGAGTCGCTGTTGGTAGTCGAAATACCGCGTGACGCACTTGGTATCGTGCTCCTGGCATGTTGTCCCATCTTCGAAGCTTGCGATCACTTCGCAGTTTGAGCAGCAGTATTCAGAGCCGTCGCCTACCGGACGCTCGCACTTCGGCGCTGAGCACAGTTTCGGCGCGCCATGCGTCACCCCCAGGATGACAGTTCCTCCTTGCGGCTTGGCGATCTGGCCGGCGCCCGCCAGATAGGCGCCGCTCGCAGCATCGACTTGGTCCTTGAACCTGCCCGCAGGAAAGTCCCGGAGCTCCTCGGCGAACTCGTACAGCCACGGCCCGTCGACGATGAACACTTCGCCGAACGCGATCGCATTGGCCAAAGGCTCGGCTCGCGCCACCTTGTTCGTCATCGACGGAATCGCCTTTACGCGATGCGACTTGAGCCGACGGATAGCGTTGATAACCGATTCCTTCCCTCCGGATCCCGGTTCCTGTTCGATACATGTAAGCACTCGATCGAGCCCGCCGTATCGCCCCTCGTCGACGATGCAGCAGGTGCTCATCTTCGACAGGACTTGATCAGGATTCCACTGACCGCGGACGACGTCCAGAACGAAGACCTGGCTGTCACCCTTGAAGCCCAAAAGCACTCCAGCCGAATGGCAACCTGAGCCCTCCGTAGCGGCCCGATCCCAAAACCTGACGACGTGATCCATCTTCGGAATCGCATCGGGTGAAAGCTTGTTCGCCAGTAGCCGATCTACGTCGAACATCTGGCCAACCGCGTGCTGCGGATCCTGCTGGAGTTGAGCCGACGTCCCGCGCGTTCCCAGGTCGCGCTCCAGCCCTCGAACCTTGGCCTCATCTAGCAGAGCAGGGTACAGAAGCTCGCCCGCTTCTCTGCGCCAGTCGCCGCCATACCCTCGGTCCCGCATCGCCCGGGCTGGATCGAATCGCATCGGCAGGCAGACGTGCAGCCACGGCTCTGGTTCTCCGACCGCTGCCGCCGCCTTGTTTGCCTCCAGCGCTACCGCAGATGGGTCTTCTGGGTGCAATCGCTGCTGGGCGATGACGTGCACGCAGTCATGTGCGATTCCGCGCGTGCTGATCGTCGAACCGTACCACTGCTGCCAGGCTTCGCGTTCGAGTTTTGAGGACGCCTGTTCGACGCTCAGAGGATCGTCGCTGAGAAAGAAATCCGGGTGCTCGCCGGTCGCTCTGCCGCCTCGAGTGGTCGAAAGGCGCCAACCGCCGCTCGTCGTACGGTAATAGCCTTTCTGGTTATCATCGGCCTCGAATTCGAGATGGGGCCAGCGAAGCTGATACCAGTCCGTTTCGAGCAGCCGTCGACATGCGGCGGAGTCGCGCAGAGTTAACTGCTGGCTGTATGTCTGCGCCAGGAAACTTGCTTTGGGGTTCCAAGTCCAGACCCAAGCCGGCCACAAAACGGAGACGATACTCGACTTACTGCAGCTTGGGGGAATGTTGATCAAGAGCCGTCGAATGTCGCGGCGTGCGGCTGCCTGGAGGTGCGCAGCTAAGACTTCGACGTGCCGCCCGTGCACATACTCTGGTTGGCCAAGCTGCGGCCAAGCTGCGCGGATGAATTCGAGGAACGATGCCGAGAGTAGCCGCCGAGCGATTTCGATTTGGTAGGAGGACATGCTAAGGAAGCAGCTCCTTCAAGACGGCGAGCTGTTCGGGGGTGGCCTTCTGAATGAGTTCCAGCAGCGGGTCTTTGGGCGCAGCTACCGTCGTTTTCTGCTAAAAGTTCACC
>JBQCEI010001200.1:0-4917 GCA_051960375.1 Aureliella sp.
CGCCGTTCCGCCAAACGCTCAGCCATCCCAGCCCTGTCGGGCTGGGCTAAGGAATGCCGGGCCTTTGGCCCTAAAACCTGAAGCCTGAAGCCTGAAGCCTGTAGCCTGTAGCCTGTAGCCTTTAGCCTTTAGCCTTTAGCCTTCAGCCTTCAGCCTGCCCCTCACTCCCCCTCGAGCTGCCGCGCAAGTTTCTGGTACAGCTCGCGCTGCTCGTCGGTCACTTCCGGGTAGGTCAAGTCGAGCTCCTCGAGGCGAGCGACGATGAGGTCGGCGATGGCCGCGCGAGCGAACCACTTGTTGTCGCCGGGGATGATGTACCAGGGAGCCCACTCGGTGCTGGTGTGGCTGAGCGCGTCCTCGTACGCTTCCATGTACTCGGGCCATAGCGCTCGCTCTTTGAGGTCGCCTGGATTGAACTTCCAATTGCTCTCCGGTTCGTTGATCCGGGCGAGCAAGCGTTGTTTTTGTTCGTCGCGCGAGACGTGCAAAAAGAATTTGATCACCAGCGTGCCGTTGAGCACCAGCGAGTGTTCGAAGGCGTTGATCTCGCGGAAGCGCTGCTTCCAGATGCGGCGAAGTTGTTTGTCGCTGAGCTCTTCGGCCGGTCGGCCGTGGAGCTGAGGCAAGCGCTGCGGATCGAGAAACTGTGGATGCACGCGCACCGTCATGACTTCTTCGTAGTACGACCGGTTGAAAAGGCTGATCATGCCGCGCTCGGGCAAGAAACCGGCCGGACGCCACAGGAAGTGATGCTTGAGTTCCTCTTCGTTGGGCGCCTTGAATGCGTAGGCTCGGCAGCCCAGCGGATTGACGCCGCTCATCACGTGGCGAATCGCGCCGTCCTTGCCCGAAGCATCGATCCCTTGCAGGATCACCAACACTGCATAGCGGCTGGCGGCGTAGAGCCGGTGCTGTGCCGATTGCAGCGTCGACACGTCGGCTGCCAAGGCTGCGTCAGCCCAGTCCTTGGGAAGATTCTCTTTGCTCGCCTTGGTCGAGATCTTGTCGAGCTTTACTTTGCTGTCGAGTGGAACTTGAAAGGCCTTGGGGTCGAAGCGATGCTTTTTCGCGGATGCGGATTCTGTTTTCATGAGCGGAAAAAATGTGGGCAGCTGAAGGAGGTAACCGTTCGCAGAAGTTTTCGTCGCGTGCCCTTACCAGCTTAACAACATTCGCCTCACAGGATGGACGCCGAATACCGCCTGCACTCTCCGCGCCTCCGCGGTAATAAAAGAACGCCCGTTCGGCGTTGACCCACGCTCCCCCGAGCGCTAAACTTCGCGGCCCGCACTCGGATGGCTCTTTGACCGGACTGGAAAAGGATCATGCAACCGCGACGCACCAATGCTTGGGAGCTCGCCGCGCCGGCCGACGCCGCGCCGCGGGCTTTCGTGGCTCGGCGCCGATGGTTGCAGCGCGCGATCCTAGCCGGCACTATCTTCGCCGGTACGACGCTCGTAACCGCGCCTTCGGCAGGCCTCCTCTGCCGAGCCGCCGAGCCGCCTAGCAAGTGGCCCTTCGAAGCAAGCGCGGGCCAGTTCCGCATCCACGCCGATTTCGACGTATCGCTCAATCCGGAACTGCTCGGCGAGCTCGACCGCCTGAGTGGCGACGTGCAAAAACTGCTCGGCCTCGAACTTCCCACCCACGCGATGCATATCGTGCTCTTTAGCGGAGAAGAGGAGTATCGCCGCTACATGACGCACTACTATCCTGGGCTGCCGGAGCGGCGAGCTCTGTTCATCCAGCAGCGCGGGACGAGCATGCTCTTTGCCCATCGTCATCCGGAACTGGCTACCGATCTGAGGCACGAAGCGACGCATGCGCTGCTCAATGAAGGAAGCAAGCCGCTGCCGCTGTGGCTCGACGAAGGCCTCGCTGAGTACTTCGAAGTTCCCGAAGCGGCGCGCTGGGCCGGGCACACGCACTTGCCGTCGATTCGGGCTCTGGTCGGCAAGTCGACGTGGCGCGAGCTCGAGGCGCTCGAGAGCTTGAGCGATGTGGCAAGCATGAGCAGCGAACACTATCGCGATTCGTGGGCCTGGGTTCACTTTCTGCTGCACCGCCGGCAAGCGACGCGGCACATCCTGGTCGAGCACCTGGCCAGCGTCCGCGCCGCCGAGCCGGTCGCCCCCTTGTCGCGAACCGTCGCCGTGCAGATCCCGAGCTGGCGCCGCGAATTCGACGAACATTTTCAGCGCCTGGCATAGCCTAAACCCCTTCGAGAAACATTGCTCTGGGTGGCACTGGCTATGCCAGTGTCTTCTGCCTCGAAGTTGAAGGGCCCAGTCGGCCGGTAGACGTTCCAGGGCCAAAATCCAACCGGCCCAAGCGCGCTCGGGGCAGGTTGCCATCGGAGAGCATTTCACGTCCTGGACGCAACAGACCTCGAAAGAAGAGCCACTGGCATAGCCAGTGCCACCCCGAGTCTCCCTCTGCGTCCTCCGCTCCCTCTCAGCGCCTCTGCGTTAAACCATGAGGGAGCCTCGGATTGCATCGATCAAGCAGACCTGCGCGATTGCCAACGCTAGCAATGCGACTCGCTCAACTCTTGAAAGCCCACTACAATTCTTTAGGCGAACGAGGGTGTTCGCCGGGTGCATGTCGGCCCGCGCACAGAGCGGGCCAGTGCGCCGTGAGATCGATTGGGCTCATCAGTTGGCGACTCGCTTTATGTCTCAGGCTCCTGCCGCGAATATTCCCCCGATGATGCGTCAGTACTTCGATGCCAAGGCGGCATGTGGAGACGCACTGTTGCTCTTTCGAGTGGGAGATTTCTACGAACTGTTTTACGAGGATGCCCAGACGATCGGCCGCGTGCTGGGGCTGGCGGTCACCACGCGCGAGAAGGGAGAGAACCCGACTCCGATGGCCGGCTTTCCGTTTCATCAGCTGGAAGGCTACCTGGCCAAGCTGATCCGCAGTGGCTATCGCGTGGCGGTCTGCGAACAAGTAGAAGATCCGCGCGAAGCCAAGGGGATCGTGCGCCGCGAGATCACCCGTATCGTCACCGCCGGCACGCTGACCGACGAAGCGCTGCTCGATCCGCGCGTCACCAATCTGCTCGTGTGCGTGTACACGCCGCGGCCGGGGCGCAGCGGGCCGGGCGCCGATGAAAAACATGTCGGCATCGCTTGGGCCGAGCTTTCGACCGGCCGCTTCGAGGCGGGCGTCTTTCCGGCCTCGAGCGTGCGCGACGAACTAGCCAGGCTCGAGCCCTCGGAGGTTCTCATCCGCGAGGACGACGGCACGATCGCAGCTGACGCGCTCGATAAGTGGTCGCTCACGCTGCGGCCGACCTGGCAGTTCGGCGAAGACGAAACGCAGCGGCTCCTCTGCCAGCACTTCGGCGTGCACAGTCTGGCTGGCATGGGCTGGGAGAGCGCCGACGATCAGCCGGCGATCGCCGCTGCGGGCGCGATCTTGGCTTACCTGCAAGAGACGCAGCGGACCTCGGTCGCGCACGTGCGGCAGTTGTTGCCGTATCGCGTCGGCACCAGCCTGGAGATTGACGCAGCCACGCGCCGCAGCTTGGAATTGACGCACACGATGCGCACCGGCCTGCGCGAAGGCTCACTGCTCGACGTGCTCGATCAAACCGTGACGCCGATGGGCGCGCGCATGCTCGCCCAGTGGCTCGCCGCGCCGCTGGTCGATGTGCCGAGCATCGAAATGCGGCAAGGTGCAGTTGAAGAGTTCGCCCGCGACGAACGCTTGCGATCCGAGCTGCGCGATGCGCTGAGCGAAATCTACGATCTCGAGCGATTGGTTTCGCGCGTGTGTACGCTGCGCGCCAGCCCGCGCGATCTGAAGCACGTCGAGCATACGCTTTGTCAGCTGCCGCACATCAAAAAGTTGCTCAGCGGCCGCGCCAGTCCGCTGCTGACCAGGCTGGAAGAAAACCTTCCGCTGTGCGAACGCCTGCGCCAGCAGCTCTCAGCGGCGCTGGCCGATGAATGTCCGCAGCAAGCTCGCGACGGCGGCTTCATTCGTCCCGGCTACGACGTGCGGCTCGACGAACTCCGCGAACTGGCCAGCGGCGGCAAACAGTGGCTTGCTCGCTACCAGGGCGAGCAAATCGATCGCACGGGCATTCCGAGTCTCAAGATCGGCTTCACTTCGGTCTTCGGCTACTACCTGGAAGTGACCAACGCGCACCGCGAAAAGATTCCACTCGACTATGTCCGCAAACAGACGCTTAAGAATGCCGAGCGTTACATCACCGACGAGCTCAAGCAGTACGAAACCAAGATCCTCTCAGCCGAAGAAGAATCGAAGACGCTCGAGATGACGCTCTTCAGCGAGCTCCGCGATGCGGTCGCCGGCGAGCTGGCCGATCTGCAGCGCACGGCGACGCTCCTCGCAGAACTCGACGTTCTCTGCGGCTTGGCAACGCTGGCCCGCAAACAAAGTTACGTGCGACCGAGAATCACCGACCGGCCCGAGCTCGACATCGTCGGCGGTCGTCATCCGGTGCTCGACGTGCGTCTGCCCACCGGCAGCTTCGTGGCCAACGACTGCATCGCCAGCAGCGAAGCGGGCAACATTCTGCTGATCACCGGCCCGAACATGGCCGGCAAGAGCACCTACATTCGCCAGGTCGCGTTGCTGACGATCATGGCGCAGCTGGGCAGCTTCGTTCCGGCCCAGCAAGCGACGATCGGAGTGGCCGATCGCGTGTTTGCTCGCGTCGGCGCCAGCGACGAACTGGCTCGCGGCCAAAGTACGTTCATGGTCGAGATGGTCGAGACGGCCCGCATCCTCAACACGGCCTCTGCGCGCAGCTTGATCATCCTCGACGAGATCGGCCGCGGCACCAGCACGTATGACGGGCTGAGTCTGGCCTGGGCGATCGTCGAACACTTGCACGATCGCGTCGGTGCGCGAACCTTGTTTGCGTCGCATTACCACGAGCTG
>JBQCEI010001201.1:0-5905 GCA_051960375.1 Aureliella sp.
CGTTCAGGACAGATCGAGCCGGAGCGCGATCACGTCCTGATCGGCAAAGAACGCACCGACGTGGGGCGGCCGCACGACTGGGGTTATCCGATCCGCGGCATCGTGACCGCAGAGTATTTGTATCTGCACAACTATGAACCTTCGCGCTGGCCGGCCGGCAACCCGGAGACCGGCTATCTCGATACCGACGGCAGCCCCATGCCGGCGGCGCGAGCCGCCGGTCGAGACAGAGTCTTGAGGACCAAATGTCCGTAATCCCTTAGCCCAGCCCGGAGGGCTGGGATAGCGTGTTCCCGCGGGTCCCAGCCCGGCGGGCTGGGCTAAGGAATCGCGGGCCTTTGGCCCTAACAGCCAAAGATGCTGCAATGCAACTACGGCATCACTGGGGTTCGAGCGGTTCCTTTTCGGCGTCGCGATCGTCGACCCAGCCCGCTTTGGGACGCTCGCCGCGGAGGTAGCGTTCGTAGTAGCCCACCGAAGTGGTCGGCACGTACTTGTCGAAGATGTCCCCTTGGCCGAACATGCGCGGGTCGCCCTGCTCCTTGAGTTCGTTTTCCATGCGCGTGCGCAGGGCTGTCATGCGCTCGGCATAGCTGGGGTCGGTCGCCAGGTTGTGCACGCAGTCCTTATCGGCCTTCAGATCGTACAGCTCGTCGGCCGGCCGCATGCCCAAGTTCAGTTTCCAGAATCGATCGCTGCGGTCCTGGCGGCCTCGCTCGATAATCAGCGACTTGGTCGGGCTGCCATCGGTATCGAGATAGCCGGTCTCTGGGTTGCCCGCCGGCCAGCGCGAAGGTTCATAGTTGTGCAGATACAAATACTCTGCTGTCACGATGCCGCGGATCGGATAACCCCAGTCGTGCGGCCGCCCCACGTCGGTGCGTTCTTTGCCGATCAGGACATGATCGCGCTCGGGCTCGATCTGTCCTGAACGCTCGCTATCAAAAAGCGAACGCCAGCTCTTGCCGCTGATCGGCGCCATGCCGCTGGCCGACGGTTCGATTCCGGCGACGTCCAAGATGGTCGGGGCGATGTCGGTGAAGTTGACGAAGTCCTCGACGATGCGGCCAGGAGCCTTCATGCCGCCGGGCCAGCGAATCGCCAGCGGAATGTGATTGGAATCGTGATAGGCATAGCCCTTCACTCGAGGGAAAGGCATGCCGTGATCGCTGGTGACGATCACCAGCGTGTTGTCGAGCTGCCCGCGGCGCTCGAGCTCTTTCAGCATGCGCCCCAGATGACGATCGACGTGCTCGACTTCGAATGCATAGTCGAGCATGTCGTGCCGCACGGTTTCCTCATCGGGCCAGTAAGCCGGCACGCGGTCGATGTCGCCGAGTTGCTTGCCACCTTTCTTGACTCCCGATTGATACTCATATCCACGGTGCGGCTCGGCCGCTCCGTACCAGAAGCACCACGGCGTATCGGCTGGGGCGGCGTCGAGAAAATCGACAAAGTTGGCGGCGTAGTCGTTGCGCGACATGCCGCTGGCAGGCGCCGGCGCTTGGCGCTTGTTGTAGGGCTTGCCGGTCATCAGCCGCGGCTTGCCGTTCTTATCCTCGGCGATGCCCGGCCCCCAGCCTTTGCCCGTGACACCGACATGCCAGCCGTGCTCCATGAGCACTTCAGGCCAGACCTTGAACTTCGCCGGAAAGCGAGACTGATGATTGCCTGCTTCCTCGAGCTGCCACAGATACCGGCCGGTGAGCGTAATGGCTCGCGACGGCGCGCACTTGGCCATGGGGGTGTAGGCGTTCTGGAACAGCAAGCCTTCGCGAGCCACGCGATCCATCGTGGGCGTCTTGACCCAGTCGGTGCCGTATGCCCCGGCATGCGGCCCCCAGTCGTCGGCCATGGCAAACAAGATATTGGGCCGCTTCGGCTGATCGGATCGCGCTTCGTCTGCGTTTAACAAGCCGATGCCCAACGCGAGCAGGCAAATGACAAAAAGCAAATGTTTCATAGCAGTGACTCGCATGGGTTACCTTGAGCGTACTGGGCAGCAACCGGCCTACCAGTTCGTTAAGTGAATCCAGCCGGCGCGCGGCGAGCGTTTGAAGTTTCTCGGCGCAAACCGCAGGCTACCGCCCGGCGACTGATCGACCAAGATGCATCGGCCAAAATCTCGATCACCGGACTCAAACTCCATTATCATAAACCATCCAGCGCTCCCTGCTTGGCCTTTAGCGGCACGAAGATTTTCGCACCCGACGATTTTCACCCTCGACCATTTGCCCCTGGAGTCCGCATCGTGTTCAACCCCTTCCGCTCTGCGCTCTGGAGTTGCATAGGCATCGCGGCTTTGACGCTGGGCTGCCTGCCAATGGCCAGCCTGCCGCCGGCCTGCGCCCAACAGCCTCCGCCTTCGCAGCTGACCGCGTCGCTCTCCAGCAGCCTCCGAGAAGCGACTCCGCCGGAAGTCGAAGCAGCTCGGCAAACCGCTGCCCAAGCCCTCGGCCGCTTGCAAGCCGAACTCTCCCAGCAAGCGATTGGCGTCGTCCTTAGCCAGGAACTGAAGCTCGCGCAGCTCCAAGCCGAACTGCAAAAGCCGGCGCCCGATCCGGCGACGCTCGATGCCATTCGCATCGCACTGCGTCGCAGCCTGCCTGGCGAAGTGCAGCAATCGGTCAACGAACTGCGGGCGAGCGTCGCGCGGCTCTCGCAGCTGCTCGGCGCGACGCCGCCGCGGCTTGAGCAAGCTCGCGAAGCGCTAGCGACGATCAACACTCACCTCGGCGACGCGCAACTGAGAACGACGCCGGAGGGCGAGTCGCAGCTGCGGCAGGCGTATGCGACTTTGGCAGCCGCCCCGACATCGCCCGCCGACATGGATGCTTTGCGGCAAAGATTGTCGATCGCCAACTATGCCACGCTCATCAAAACCAAGTATCTGGTCGACGTTTCACGCCGCAATTTCCAGCGACCGATCCAGTTTCAAACTTGCAAGGAAGGAACCTCGATCACCGGGCAAGGAAGTTTCCGCGTCGATCTCTCGCTCGGCGTTCCGCCAAGCCAGAATGAAAATCTGCTGGTGCTCTATGCGCATGGCTGCGGCCAAATCGATGCTTGGGCCAGCCGCAGTCGCATCACGGCCAGCGCCAGAGCGCGGCCGCAGATCGAGGGCTCGCAAGCGGTGCATATCCTGCCTGACAAAGTCGCCGGCGCTCAGCCCTGGGTGACCGCTCGCTTCAGCACGCAATTGAACAACGTGCAGATGAGCGGGCTGCTCGGACGCTGCCAGTTGTTGCTGCGAGTCCTGTCGCGGGCGATCCAGAGGCGCTTGGCCGCCAACGACAGCGAGGTCGCTCGCCAAATCGAGCAGACGGTGCGCACGAAGGTCGAAGAAGAAGCCTACGATTTGGCGCATCGCATCAACGGTATGCTTCACCACGGACTGTGGGAACGCGTCTTGTCGCTCGACTTTGTTCCGGCGGTTCGATCGTACAACGATGCCGAAGGAGTGCGCAGCCAGACCAGCTTTGTCCAATCGGGCCAGTTGGGAGCGCTGCGCTATCCGCCAACCATTCCGTGGGCAACGTATCAACAGCTCGATCTGGTGACCTGGGTGCATGAATCGGCGGTCAACAACGTTTTTGAATCTTTCGGGCCGATCCACCTGCATGAAGACACGATGCGCGGGCTGTGGCAAGTGCAGCTGAAACTCACCAGCCCGGCATGGGAGCAGTTGCAGCCGGCGAGAATTCCCGCGGTGATCGCTCTGGCGGATCGCTGGCCAGTGAAGCTGCGGCTAGCGGGGCAGGGAGTCGAAGTAACGCTGCGCGCCACCTCGTGCGAACTGGACCGTCGCAACCAAGATGTCGCCCCGTGCGAAGCGATCATCCGTTATCAACTGGCTCGCGATTCGAGCGGTTCGCGATTTGAGCGTCAGGAGATCGCCTTTGCGCAGGAGATATCGGATGCGGATGCGGCGGTTTGGAAGAAGGCTCTCACGCTGTTCTTCGCCGAAAGCATGCGGCCGCTGCCGAAGTTTCACAACACCAGCTTCTCGCAGTTCCTGCAACTGGGCTATCTGACCATCGAAGATGGCTGGCTGGTCGTCGGGGCTCAGCGCGTCCCGGAAGCGACTAGCAGCCCTGCTACGCGTTCGAATGAATCGGCCGGTACGCAGTAGCATCCGGTTGCGCATCGCAAACCGCGGGCTAACGCCCGACGGCTGATTACAGATTGTTGGCAATTGTTTTAACCAGCCGGCACGCGTCAAGCGTCCGGCAGCGTGGCAGAAACCGCGGGCTAACGCCCGACGGCTGATGAGTGATGAACCGATGTCAATATTTCCAACTCAAGCGAGTGACACATGATTCGGCGAGCTCTGTCGGCTGGAACATTCCTGCAACTTGCAATGGCTGCAGCCGCGAGCCTCGTCTTTGCGACAAGCCAAGGCACTGCGCAAAGCCCGAGCATCCCAGGCGCAGGCAGTTTCGAAGCGCGCTTCGCGGCGATGGAGTTAATGTTTTGTTTTCAAGGCAAAGGCTCGTGCTTGCCGTATGACGGCGGCGTGCTGCACGAAGCGTTCGCAAGAATCCCCGCCATGCGCGAGGGACATACGATCGTCGCCGGCAACAGCAGCGGTTCGATACCGGCCGCTTACTTTGGTTGTTTTGGCATGAGCGAAGCGACGGTCCGCCATGCCGAGGATCGCTTGGTGCACGGCAACCGCGACGCGGTGCGCAACATGGAGAACGTCAACACCAAGATCTCCCGACTCGCCCGCGGCCAGAGCACCGAGATCGCGCATACCGACCTCAAAGAGTACATCGCTTTCGCGCTGGGAGTCCAGCAGTGGCAAGATGCGGGCTCGATCGACGAGATCGTCCGCCGCAGCACAGCTCAGCCGAACTTTCCGTGCCTGATTGTCGCGTGTAACAAAGAGGTGCTCGAGGATCGGCACCCCGAGGACAAGAACTCGCCGGGTCGATTGAAAGAATTCGACAAGGCCAACATGCAAGTTTCGTGGAAGCCTGAGGTCTACGAATACTACCGCCAGCATCCCGACCGGTTTCGTAGCGAGCATCCGGAACTGGTATGGAAAGCGGACCGCACGATCGGTCGGGCGGTCACGTTCTTTGTCGACCGTTCGATGTACGAACTGCTCAGCCGCGTTCCCGCCGAAGAGCGCATCGCCGATTTGCGATTGATGACCGACGCAGCTGATGTGGCTCTCGCCATCCTTGCGTCGGCTTCGGAACCAACTTACTTTCCGGCCGTCGTCGATCCGCATCCCGAAAAGATCCTAGCGGCCGACGGCGGCAACGTGTTGCAGTCCGTTCGCCGTCGCACCTATTACGGCGGCTACATCATCTCGATGCCGGCCCAAGACGTGCGGCGCATGTTGCCCGGCATTCACGTGCTCGGCAGCGGCTGGCGGCACAATCCCCTTTCGGCGCGGACGCTGCTGAAGAACTGGCTGTTGGCCGACTGCGAAGAAGTTGCCCAGCTCAGCGAATGGTGGGCGGACCTGGAGGTCAATCCGGACGCCGAATTCGAAAGCCACATCGAGTTTCGCGATCTCAGCGGGCCGCAGGAGTACGAGTTCGGCAGGCGGCGAGCGCAGGAGCTGTTCGCACGCGATCACGGCTTGCCGGTGTTCATCCAGATGCCGCGTTACCATTATCCCGCCGCCGCTGCCATCGCTCCGGCCAAGCCGACCGACGACATGTACAGCGGCACCGACGAGCAGGGACGGCCCATCCTCAAGACCATGCGCGGGCTGGGGCCGTTGCTGCAGCGCTGAAGAAGAGATTCACCACCAAGACACGAAGCGCACCGGTAAGCAGACGTCTTCGCCCCCAAGGGGCAGCAACATAATAGCCCGGGGCAGAGCGCAGCAGCGCCAGCCGCGGAGCGCCGCCCCGGGTATGGTCGTAAGATCGGTCGGTAGCCCTGA
>JBQCEI010001202.1:0-3322 GCA_051960375.1 Aureliella sp.
CGCAGCCCCCAAGCGCCGCAAATCGCCGAGCGCATCTTCGACCTGCTCGGGAGTGAGGTTCATCAGCGGATAGCGATTCGACTTCTGGTTGCAGCCCGAGACCAGCGAAGCCAGCGACAGCGGATACACGTCGGGTGTCGTCTTGGCTTTTTCCATCAAGACGCCGAGCACTCGCCGCTGCTTCGATGGAATCGGGCACCAGCTCGGGGCTTCGCCGGAAGTGTTCTTTGTTCCCTCGTCAGTGCTCATGTCGGGCTCCCTCGTTAGTAAAGGCAACGTAGTTTTAACGCAGAGGCGCAGAGAGAAAACGCAGAGCACGCGGAGAGTATTGATGCTCTGCGGCCTCTGCTCTTTCTCTGCGTCTCTGCGGTAAAAAACTGAAATTGCCGTTACCAATAAGGGAGTATCCACATGAGCACTGACGAGGGAACCAAGAACACGCCGTCGGAAGCCCCGAGCTGGTGCCCGATTCCATCGAAGCAGCGGCGAGTGCTCGGCGTTTTGATGGAAAAAGCGAAGACGACTCCCGACGTGTACCCTCTTTCGCTGGCCTCGCTGGTCTCGGGCTGCAACCAGAAGTCCAATCGCTATCCGCTGATGAACCTCACTCCCGAGCAAGTCGAAGATGCGCTCGGCGAGCTGCGACGCTTGGGGGCTGCGGCCGAGGTCCAGGGGAGCGGCCGCGTGCCGCGCTACCGGCACTACGGACACAATTGGCTGGGGGTCAAAGGTGCCGAAGCGGCGGTGATGATCGAACTGCTGCTCCGCGGCCAGCAAACGGCCGGCGACCTCCGCGGCCGCGCCAGCCGCTTTGAACCGATCGCCGATCTCGCAGCGCTGGGCCAAATCCTGCAATCGCTCATGGAGCGCAAGCTGGTGATCGCCTTAACTCCACCCGGCCGCGGGCAAATATTCACCCACAACCTGTACACGCCCGACGAGCTCCAGGCGCTGCGGTCCAAAGTGGCCGCCTCGGGGGGCGGCGAGACGCACGAAGAGCCTGGCGAAGCGGAAGCCGACAGTGCGATCAGCAGTGCGACGATTGCTCGCCCAAGCGGCTATGCAGCGGTCCACCCGACGGCGCAGCCGACCTCACAGCCGGTAGCCCAACCGGCGGCCAGCGCCGCCGCTTCGCCCGAGTTTGCGCAAACGCAACAGGAGCTTTCCGACCTTCGCGCCGAAGTGCGCGAGCTGCGAGAAACGATCGAGCAGCTCGAACAGCGGCTTCGGGACCTGGAACAGTTGGTCAACACCTAGGATTGGACAGCTGTTGGCTGTTTTTGTGTCTTCATGTCTTCGTGGTTCATCACTCGCAACAGAAAGAGTTTCACCACGAAGACGCAAAGACATGGAGGGAGAAGTGCTCATGTTCAACCGACTCAAAGCTCTGACGCTCCTGTCGGAGTGCACCGGCGACGACATCTGGTCCGAGGAACATTGCCGGCTGCGAGGCGTGCCCGAAGCCTGGATCGAGGAGCTCGCCGACTGTTACGAATCGGGCTTCCGCTCCGATTCGCAAACGATTTACGTCGAGCGCCGCGTGACCAATCAGTACCAAGGAGTCCGCGACGTCGACCTGGCCATCAAACTCGGTGAATACCTGGGCGTGCCGGTAGCGCAGCTCGAAGCCACCTCGCCCAGCCGAGCTCGCTTGGTCAGCGCGATCCGCGAAGCCGTCATGGAGGAGTAGGCTTCAGGCTTCAGGCTTCAGGCTTCAGGCTTCAGGCTTCAGGCTTCAGGCTTCAGGCTTCAGCAAACCCAGCCCTAGACGGGCGGGGCGAAGGGATAACGGGCCTTTGGCCCTAATACCTCGTACTCGTACTCGACGTCCGACCACTGAAGCCTGAAGCCTGAAGCCTGAAGCCTGAGGCCTGAAGCCTGAAGCCTGAGGCCTGAGGCCTGAAGCCTGAGGCCTGAGGCCTGAGGCCTGCCTCTGTGGCGGGTTCGTCCCTCGCTTACGCGTTGGGTTGCAAAAGCGGACCCGTGCCGATCAGGGCGTCAGCCTCCAGAGGACAGGGTTTTCCTGAAGCCTGAGGCCTGAAGCCTGAAGCCTGCCTTGACAATTCCGGCGATTGCCCATAACTTGCGGAGCTTCGCTCGCTTGCCGGTCCGTCCGGGCGAGCCACGCCACAGCCCGTCGATCAAAGAGTTTTTGAGGTTTTAAAGAGCCATGGCCGTTCCAAAACGCCGCCATTCCAATTCGCGGACCGGTCGCCGCCGGTCGCACCATCACAAGACGCCCAAGCAAGCCGGCTACTGCCCGCAGTGCAGCACCTCGGTGCCGACCCACACGGTATGCCCTAAGTGTGGCTACTACATGGGCCGCAACGTCGTTGAGATGTCCGACGAAAGCTAATTCATCTTGGCCTCCATCGCACTTTTGTTTCCGGGCCAAGGCGCGCAGACTGTCGGGATGGGACAGGGACTGTTAGCGAAAACGTCCGCGACCCAGAAGCTCTTTGACCAAGCCCGCGAAATTCTGGGCTTCGACCTCTTAGAGCTTTGTCTGTCCGGTCCGGCCGACCAGCTCAATCGCACCGAATTCTCGCAGCCGGCTCTGTTCGTCCACAGCCTGGCGGCGCTGGAACACTTGCTCGAGGAGCGACCGCAGCTCTGGGACTCGGTCCAAAGTGTCGCGGGCCTCAGCCTCGGCGAATATACGGCGGTCACCGCTGCGGGCGGCCTGAGCTTTGCCGACGGTCTGCGGCTGGTGCACACTCGCGGACTGGCCATGCAAGCGGCCGCCGATCAGGTCGCCAGCGGCATGTCGAGCATCATCGGTTTGGACTTGGAAAAGCTCCGCGAAGTCTGCCGGGGCGCGACGGTTGAAACGGAGTTCGTCGAAGTCGCCAACCTGCTCTGCCCCGGCAACATCGCTATCTCGGGCTATCTGCCGGCGATCGAGCGCGCTGAGAAAGCGGCTCTCGAAGCGGGAGCGATGAAAGCGGTTCGCCTGGCCGTCGCCGGCGCTTTCCACACCGCCATCATGCAACCCGCCGTGGCGCGGCTGAGCGAAGCTCTCAATCAAGCCGAGTTTCGCCCGACGCGCGTGCCAGTCTACAGCAACGTCGACGCCGAGCCGCACAGCCAGCCCGACGAGATTCGCGGCTTGCTCGCGCGGCAGATCGTCTCGCCGGTTCTCTGGGAACAGACCTTGCGCAACCTGCTCGCCGCAGGCCACGACGCGTTCATCGAGATCGGCGCCGGCAAGGTGCTGGCCGGGACGCTCAAGCGTGTCGAGCGCAAGGCCGCCTGCGAATCAATTGGCGACTGAGAAAACACGTTAGCCGATTTCATCCATGAACATGAAAAACACGATCAT
>JBQCEI010001203.1:0-5067 GCA_051960375.1 Aureliella sp.
AAACTCGAACGCGTGCTCGGCGCTCCCGTGTCGGATCGCGACCGCTACTTAAAACTTGCCCAGCCGCGGATGCTGACGATTCCAGCTCGCGATGGCAAACATTTGCACGGGATGTTGCTGTTGCCCGATGCGGCCGCCAGAGAGAACCCCGGCCAGCGTTTGCCGGTGCTGTTCTATGTTTACGGCGGGCCGCAGACGCCGACCGTGTACAACTCTTGGCAGACGGGCAACTATTGGTGGCATCAATATTTGTGCAGCCGAGGTTTCGCCGTGGTCCTGTGCGATAACCGAGCGGCTCGCGGCGATGGCATCGCCGATACGTGGAAGATTCATCGCCACATGGGGCGAGTGGAACTGCGCGACCTCGAAGCGGCGGTCGACTGGGTTTGCGAGCAGCCGTGGGCCGATCGCGAGCGCATCGGCGTGTGGGGCTGGAGCTACGGCGGTTACTTCACCGCTTATGCCCTTACGCACAGCGATCGCTTCAAAGCGGGAATCGCCGGCGCGCCGGTGACCGACTGGCACAACTACGATGCGATCTACACCGAGCGCTACATGGATTTGCCGCAGAATAATCCCGAAGGTTACAAAGAAAGCTCGACAATCACCGCCGCTGAAAACCTGCACGGCCGGTTGCTGCTGATCCATGGCGAACGCGATGACAACGTGCACATCAGCAACACGCTCCAGCTAGCCCATGCTCTTCAAAAAGCAGGCAAGCCCTTCGATATGATGATCTATCCCAAGAATCGGCACGGCGTCGTCGACCCCGCGCAGAAGTATCATCTCTATCGGACGATGACTGATTTTTTGGATCGCTATTTAAAGAATTGAACACCATGAGAATCCTCCGCGCTCTCCGGGGCTCCGCGGTGAATCGGGCATCTCATTGTTGAACTTGAGAAATATCGTGCAACCAAACTATTCCAAACTGCTGGCAACGCTTGCCTGGCTGCTGTCGAGCGCATCGCTATGGGCGGCCGATTCGGCCGAGACCGAGCGGGCTTTTCAAACGCAGATCGGCCCGCTGGTCAAGCAAACGTGCGTCGATTGCCATAGCGGCGCCGAGCCCGAAGGAGGCCTGACGCTCGAGCATCTCAACTCTGCCAAGTCGCTGATCAAAGAGCGGCGCATTTGGGAGAAAGTGCTCCAGCGCGTCAAGATCGGCGACATGCCGCCTCCCGACTCCGGGACGCTAGCCGATGCCGACCGCGCTCGCTTCGTCTCGTGGCTCCAGGCAGCGATGAACGACATCGATTGCGGACGCACGCCCAATCCGGGCCGCGTGACGCTCCGCCGCCTCAATCGCCACGAATACCGCAATACGATTCGCGATCTGGTCGGCATCGATTTCGAACCGGCCGAAAGCTTTCCCGGCGATGACGTCGGTTACGGTTTCGACAACATCGGCGACGTGCTCTCACTCCCTCCTCTGCTGATGGAGAAGTACGTCAAAGCGGCCGAAGAGATCGCCAGCCAAGTCATCGTCGCTCCCGAGCCGGGGGAGAACTTTGAAGCGCTCGTACCAGGCGCCAAGCTGAAGCCCTCCGGCGGTGCGAAAGCGTCCGGCTCGCAGATGACTTTCTTCAGCAAGGGCTCCGGTGAGATGGTCGAGGTCACGCCCTGGGCCGGCACCTTCCACTTGGAGATCGATGCCACCGCCGATCAAGCAGGTGACGAACCGGCCAAGCTGCTCATTTCGCTCGATGGCAAAAAGGTTCGCGAACTGCCAGTCAAAGCGGGTCGCAAGGACAAGCCCGACGTGCTCTCGCAAACGTTCAAGCTGCGCCCTGGACGCCACACGCTCACCTTTGAGTTCACGAACGATTTTTATCAAGAGCCCAAAGGCGATCAGCCGCGGCAGGACCGCAATCTCTACATTCACTCGGTGCGTTTGAGCGCCAAGCAGGATCCTAAGCCGCTCGACTCCAGCAAGCTCACCGCTTCGCATCGCGCACTGGTCTTCGCCACGCCCGGTCCGCAGAACTCCGCTGAGCAAGCCGCTCGCAAAGTGCTCACTCGCTTGGCCAGTCGCGCTTATCGGCGGCCGGCCACACCGGCTGAGCTCGATCGGCTCGTGGCGCTGGCCGAATCGGTGCGGAACGATGGCGAAAGCTACGAAGCGGGATTGCAAGTCGCTCTGACCGCCATCCTCGTCTCGCCGCACTTCTTGTACAAAGTCGAGCAAGGTGGCGGCATCGCGCTGGAAAAACATGCGCGACTGAGCGACTACGAACTGGCGACGCGACTGAGTTACTTCCTGTGGAGCACGATGCCGGACGATCGGTTGCTCTTGTTGGCTTTCAAAAACGAACTGCACCGCCGCGAGGTGTTGACCGCGGAAATCAAACGCATGATCGCCGATCACCGCGCGGTGAACTTCGTCAACAACTTTGCCGGTCAGTGGCTGACCTTGCGCAAGCTCGATCAGTTCGAACCGAGCCCGCAGAAGTTTCCCGGTTGGAATGAAGAGCTTCGCGATTTGTTGCGACGAGAAACGCTCACCTTCTTTGCGGGCGTGATGCGCGAAGACCTCAGCGTGCTCACGCTGCTCGATGCCGACTTCACGTATTTGAACGAACCGCTAGCCAAGTACTATGGCATCAAAGGTGTTGAGGGGGATGAGTTTCGCAAGGTCTCGACGAAGATCTATCCGCGCCGCGGTTTGCTCACGCAGGGATCGATCCTGGCCGTTACGAGCAATCCCACGCGGACCAGCCCTGTCAAACGCGGCAAATGGATCCTCGATAACTTGTTGGGCGAGCCGCCGCCCCCTCCGCCGCCGAACGTGCCCGAGCTCGAACGATCGGCGCTGACCGGAAGCTTGCGAGAGCGGCTCGAGCAGCATCGCGCCAACGCGGCCTGCGCGGGCTGTCACAAGCTGATGGACCCGCTCGGTTTTGCGCTGGAGAACTACGATGCGATCGGCCGCTGGCGCACGCACGACGGAACCGAGAAGATCGAGTCCGGCGGCACGCTGCCCGACGGAACCCAGGTGCGCGATCCCGGCGAGTTGATTGGGCACTTGCGGCATGTGCAGAGCGACAAGTTCGCACGCTGCCTGACCGAGAAAATGCTCACCTTCGCCCTCGGCCGAGGGCTAGAATACTATGACAAGTGTGCAGTCGACAAAATACTCGCTGAGCTGAAACGCGACGACTATCGCTTTTCGACTTTGGTGAGCCAGATCGTCCTCAGCGATCCTTTCCAGCTCTACGGAGAACGCGAGTAGAACCATGTTCTAAGGCAGACTATCGAGGCGAACCGTTCTGCGCGGCCTGGGGGCCGCCATCGCTCTTCCGTGGCTCGAGTGCATGACGCCCGCTCGCAGCGCGCTGGCTGCGGCCGAGGGGGCCGGCAAAGGGCCGCTGCGTTTGCTCTTTTTCAACGTGCCCAACGGCATCCGGATGTCGCACTGGACGCCGAAGAGCGAAGGCCGCAAATTCGAGTTGCCGCCGATCCTCTCGGGCCTCGCTGAGTTTCGCGAGCAGCTGACCGTGCTGACGGGACTGACGCTCGACGGCGCGCATGCGCACGGCGATGGCGGCGGCGATCATGCTCGCAGCGGCGCTGCCTTCCTGACTGGAGCTCATCCGCGCAAGACCGACGGGGCCGATATCCAGAACTCGGTCTCGGTCGATCAAGTCGCTGCCCAAGCGCTCGGCAATCGCACCCGCTTTCCTTCGCTGGAACTGGGCCTCGAGGGAAGCGCCCAGTCGGGTAACTGCGACAGCGGCTATAGCTGTGCTTACTCGAGCAACCTCGCTTGGCGCAACGCGACCAGTCCCCTGGCCAAAGAGATTGATCCGGCCGCTTTGTTCGATCGGCTGTTTTCCAGCGCCGATGTAGCCAGCGCGGCTCAGAACAAGTCCGAGCGCATCGAGCGCCGCAAGAGCGTGCTCGATTTCGTTCTCGATGACGCCAAGTCGTTGCAGAAGAAGCTGGGACCGGCCGACAATCGCAAACTCGACGAGTACCTGTATGCAATTCGCGATGTCGAAAACCGGCTGGTCGGGGCCGACAAGCTCCGCGTCGGTGAAGACGGCATCCCCAACTATCCGAGACCTGCCGGAGTGCCGCGCGAGTGGGACGAACATATTCGGCTGATGATGGATATGACGACCTTGGCCATTCAAAGCGATTCGACGCGCTTCCTGACATTCATGTATGCCAACGAGGGAAGCACTCGCGGTTATCCCGACATCGGTGCGCCCGAGAGCCATCACGAGTTGTCGCATCACGGCAAGAGCGAGGAGAAGCTCGAAAAGATTGCCAAGATCAACACCTATCACATGAGCAAGTTCGCGTATCTGGTGAAGCAGCTGTCGCTGATTCGCGAAGGAGAAAGCTCGCTCTTGGATAACTGCCTGGTTCTCTATGGCAGCGGCATCTCCGACGGCGACCGGCACAACCACGACGATCTGCCGATCATTTTGCTGGGCCGCGGCGGCGGACGGCTGCAAGGCAACTCGCATCAGCGGTTCCCCAATAAAACTCCGCTGTGCAATCTCTACTTGTGGATGCTTCAGCAGCTCGAGATAAAAGTGGACAGCTTCGGCGATAGCACCGGCGTGCTGAAGATCGGCTAAGACGGATTTTTACCGCGGAGGCGCGGAGAGCGCAGAGGATGGGCGAAGAGATCATGTTGCAACCAAGCTATGCTTTCGATCGTCGCAATTTTTTGCGAGTTGGCGCGGCGGGCGTTTTAGGGCTCGGTTTGCCGGCGCCGCGGCGAGCGGCTGCAGATGCGATTACCGCCGGAGCGCCCGGCATGGGTCAAGCCCGCTCGGTGCTCATCGTGATGCTCAGCGGCGGCCCGAGCCAGCTGGACATGTTCGATCCCAAGCCCGAAGCCCCCGCCGAGGTGCGCGGCGAATTCTCGACGATCGGCACGACGATCTCCGGCGTGCGGTTGTGCGAACACTTGCCCAAGCTGGCTCAGCGAACCGATCGCTGGTCGATCGTGCGCACGCTGGCCCACCGCGAGCACAATCACTTGCTGGCCACGCACGTTGCTCTGACCGGCCGCCCGACGCCGCTGCCTCGCGGTGCGAGCGACTTGGACCG
>JBQCEI010001204.1:0-4342 GCA_051960375.1 Aureliella sp.
GAGCCAACAACAATCCGGCGGAGAGGCTCAGTCCCGCGATCGCCGCTCCGCGCCAAGAGCCTGAAGCTGAGTGCGCTTGGCGCTTGCCGAGCGAGCCGGGGCCGACCGCAGGCGCGCTGCTAGAAACCGATGGTCGCTCGAGGGCGACGCGAGCTGAAGACGGCCGAGCGTCGGTGCACGGCGCTAATTCCCGCTGAGCCAGTCCGCGCTGAGTCTGTGCGCGCTGGCTCTGTTCTCTTTGCGCAAGGGCTCGTTCCTCGCGGAGCCGCTGCTGGATTTGCTCGGTCAGGTCGGGGGGATGCTGGTTGGTCAGCATCTCCTCGACGAGCGAATCGAAGATTTGGTCGGACCACTGGTCGGTCATCGTAATTTGCTCTCTACGCACTCGCGTAACTGCATCTTGGCTCGTTGCATGAGGTTCTTGGCCCCGTGTTCGCTGATATTCAGAGCGCTGGCGATCGACTCGCGGGATGCGTCGTTGGCGAACCGCATCCGCAGGGCTTGCTGAGCTCGGGTCGTCAGGCGGTTAAAACATTCTTCGAGCGCATCGAGAGCTCGATTGCCGCCGTCGAATCCCGCCCAGCGCATCCAGGCTCGTTCGAACTCGTCTGCCTTTTCGGTGTAGACCACTTTGCCGGCCCGGCGCCGGACGGTGATGAACAGGTTGTGGGCGACGCGACGAAGGTAGGCACCGGTCGCGTTGTCGTTGTAGTGCACGAACGGGCGGCGCATGACTTCGAGAAACGTCTCTTGCGTCAAGTCATCGGCCAGGCAAGCATCGCAGCCCAAGGCGCGCAGATACCTCCAGACGCCTGCCTGATGGCACGCGACCAACTGCACCAAGTCGATTTCACTGCCGCCGTCGCTGGAGACGGCGACCGTGCTATCCGGGCTCGCCACGCTACTGGAGGTTCCTGGGGCCTGAAAAAATTTGGGCTGCCGCGGTTACGCGAACAGTTCGCGGATCACTTTGCCGCCGTTGGCGATTTTCATCGGCCGGCCGTTCTTGCTGGTGTAAGTTGTCTCGAGCGAAATGCCCAGCGCCTTGCAAACCGACGCCATGACGTCTTCAGCCGAGTACGGTTCGGTTTCGACTTGCGTGCCGTCGGAGGAAGTCGAACCGACCGCGATGCCCCCCTTCATGCCCGCACCGCCGACGACCACGCTCCAGGAGCGAGCCCAGTGGTCGCGTCCGGCGTCGCCGTTGATGCGCGGCGTGCGGCCGAACTCGCCCATCCAAATGATGGCGGTATCTTCGAGCAGGCCGCGCTGCGAGAGGTCTTCGACCAGGGCGCTCATGGCCTTGTCGAGCACCGGCAAGCGCTGGGTTTGCAGGATGTTATGGATGCCTTGGTGGTTGTCCCAGCCCCCTAGATCGACTTCGATGAACGGGACGCCGACTTCGACCAACCGGCGAGCCATCAAGCAGCCGCGGCCGAAGGGGGTGTCGCCGTAGCGCTCGCGCACCGCTTCGGGCTCCTGCTCGACGCGGAAGGCTTCCATTTGCTGGCTGGTCATCAGGTTGAGCGTCTTGTAGAGGATCTTTTGATGATCCTCGGCGGCGATGCCGCGCTGCTGCGAGATGAAACCTTTTTCGATCAGCTCGAGCGCCTTCATCCGCTGCACCAGCCGGCGATCGTCGAGCCCCATTTCCAGGTCGTTGACGCGGCCGTCGCTGCCGACGGTGAACGGCGACCAGGCCATGCCCAAGAAGCCCGGTCCTTCGCTGGCTCCGCCGACCGAGATGAACGGCGGAATTTCCAGCTCGGGGCGCTGCGACATCAGCTCGTGCGCGACCACCGCGCCGTAGCTCGGATGCTCGACGTTGGGATTGGGAACGAAGCCGGTGTGCATGTAGTAGCGGCCGCGATCATGATCGGCTTCGCGGGTGCTCATCGAACGGATGATGGCCATGTTGTGCATCTGCTTGGCGACCTGCGGCAGGTGTTCGCAGATCTGCACGTCGCCCGAGGTGCTGATCGGTTTGAAGGGACCACCGGTCGGCGCGCCTGGCTAGAGGTCCCACAGGTCGATCGTGGCCGGACCGCCTCCCATCCACAGCAGGATGGCCGACTTGCGATTCTTCTTCAGTTCGTCGGCGTGCACGCGGAGCGAGTGCCCCATGGCCAGCGCCGAACCGACCAGAGCGCCGGCTCCAGCAGCATGCTTCATGAAGTGCCGGCGAGTCATTCCAACGGGCGTTCTCGATTGTGACCACAACATTTGTCTCAGACTCCAGATGAAGAATTCGCTGGTTTGGGGAAAAGAGCGCCGATGGGGAGGGAAGAAGGAAAACGCGTCGGAGGGTTACCAGCCGGTACGCGCGAGCGTCCGGTTCCTTGCTGCCAACCGCGGGCTAACGCCCGCCGGCTGATTGCTGTCATGCTATCAATGCACGATGATGAACTCGTTGCTATTCAACACGGCCCACCACAGGTCTTGGAGCATTTCAGCCATGTTGCCTTTGCGGACGGTGAGCAGCTGAGCGGCCAACTTCAATTCTTCGGGGCGAGCCTTGCGAGCCAAGCCCGAAGCAAACAAGATTTGCACTTTTTCTGCCGGCTTGTTCGGCGCGTCGGCCAGCGTCTTGAGGAAGCTGCCTGAGTCGATGCGGGTGGTCCGCTTGATCAAGTCGCCGTTGAACATCATCAGCGCTTGCGGGATCGTGCCGTTGAAGGTCGTCGCTTCGTCCCCTTCGTCGGTGCCGAAGGCGACGACGAATTGACGCAGCCAGCGATCGCGTTCGACTTGCTGCTGTTCGAGCGAGCCGCGCGGCTGGCCGCCGACGGTGATCAGCGACTGGTAGAGCTGCTCGGCCGACATCTGGCGGGTATAGAAGTGTGTAAACCGCGGAGTTTCGCCGATCGTCGGATCGTCGTCTTTGTTCGCATCCGTGATGCGGCTGGAGAGTTGATACGGCTGCGAGAGCACGATCCAGCGCATCAGTTGCCGCAGGTCGTAGCTGCTCTTGCGAAACTCTTCGCCCAGCTTGTCGAGCAGTTCCTGGTTGGAAGCCGCATTGTGTGGGCCCAGGTCGTCGACTGGCCGGGTGAAGCCGTAGCCCAGGAAGTGCGACCACATGCGGTTGACGATCATCTTGTCCAGGTACGGGCTGGCCATCAGCATCTTGCCGAGTTCTTGCCGGCGATTGACCTGACTGACGTAGCCGCTGTGGCCGATCTCGGTGCCGTCGATGAAGACCGGGTACGCGACCTTGGTCATGCCGTTGCGTTCCTGGTAGTAGATCTCGGCCTCGTCGGGCCGTCCGCCGGCGCCGCCGAAGTCTTCATCGACCAGTTCGGCGTAGGCGACATCGCGCGTGCCGGGAGTGAACCGCCGCAGGGCGCGCGTCTGTCGGAAGAAGGCGTTGAACTCCCAGAACTTCTGTTGTTTCCATTGGTTGAACGGATGGTTGTGGCACTGGGTGCACTGCACTTGCAGACCGAGGAAGATTCGCGAGGTGGCAGCGGTGGCCTGGATGCCTTCGTCGGTGTTGACCTTGTCGACCAGGAAGTTGGTCGCACCGTTGAAGCCCGCTTCGCCCGGCTTGGTCGTGCCGGTGGCGGTGACCAGTTCGAAGACCATCTGGTTGTAGGGCTTGTTGCGGGCGAACGAGTCGCGGAGGTACTTGGCCATCCCTTCGCGGCTGATCAGCGAGTTGCGGGCGTTGCCGCCGCTGCGGCCGATCAGGATGTTGCTCCAGATCATCGCCCACTGATTGGCGAAGTCTTCGGTATAGCGCTGGTCGCCCAGCAGCTTATCGACCAGCTTCTGCCGCTTGTCGGCATCGCGGTCCTTGAGAAACTCCGACAGCTCCTGGAGGCTCGGGATGCGGCCGATCAAATCGAGATAGACGCGGCGGCACCACAGCCCATCGTCCTCGACCGGCGAGGGTTTTAAGCCCGCATCGGCCCACTGAGCGGCCAGCGAAGCGTTGATCATTTCCACTTGCGGAATATCGGCCGGCTTGGGCGGAGCGGCCAGAGTCGCGGTCGCGCCGAACGTCGTCAAGCTCAGCGCCAGCAGACACAGTGCCATCCGGCTCAACCGAAGCATCGGTCCCGACGGCACCCCAGCAGCCGACTCGAGCCGGACGAGCGTCAGCGCTGCTTCCGAGTGAGCGAACTTAACGAAATTCGGCACGGTCGGGTACCTTTTCTTACTAGCCAAAACAGCGAAACGCTCAGTCGACGGGATGCTGTCGCCTCGGGGAGCGAGTTGTCCGCTCGGGCTGGCGAGCGGGCCGCTCGGAGGCTCCGAGGAGCGCAGAACCGGTAAACGATGAGCCTGGAAGGGGGAAGAGGAGGCCGCATCGTTATCGACTGATAATTGAGCGGCTTCC